>CAWUIU010000382.1:0-3682 GCA_963922285.1 uncultured Oligoflexia bacterium
AGAAATTAACCCGACACTTTTACCATCAATCTTTCTTCTCTCAATATGCCAAGGCCTTTTCTTCTCTTTAATTACCTTGATGGCAAAATTATCTCCAACCTGAGCTTTTATCTCATTCCACTTTTTCTGCTTACCACAAAGTTTTCCTCTACCGCTTACAATCAAATGCCCATCTTGAATATCCCATAAGGCGTCACCTACTTTTTCACAAAGTTCATCCTCACTTAATTCATTAAAACTCTTTATCTCATCTAATGAATCAATTGCCTTTTCAAACTGTCCATCTGGAAGAAATCCTTTGGCCCCATAACCACTTTCCATTGCATAGACCAAAATATCGATATCATGCTCAATTTCTTTCTTATTGAGTAGTTTTTTTGGACTTCTATAAAAATCTTCTTTGGTAAAAACTAAATCTTTTGGCTGAAACTTAGTTCGAGTTGAACATGAAATTATTGATATTGTTAGAACTATATTGATAAGTAATTTCATTTTTCGGGTCTTCTCGGTTAGTAGTGGACTGCTCTGAATCAATATCTAAATACTCAAGATAAGCACGAGTACAAATCTTTGATAAAATTCTTCTGCGACAAACAATTTAACAAGGTGAATTTCCCGTGCTTGATTCCCAGATTAACAAGTTTTTATCCCTACTTGAAGTAAAATTTGTAAAAAAGAAGAATCTTACTAACCACATTATTGAAATTGAAGCATACAAGTTCTCTGACTTGCATCTTCCGCCTGGCAACACCCAAAAATCACACTTATCATCTGTCTGCAATAATACATGATTATTGTAATTAATAATCACAGCAATACGGTAGTTTAACTTTTGATTATTAAAATTTAGTGAGATATCCATACTGAAGACCCTTCTATTTCTTTGCTCTTATAAATATAAATTGAGGCTTTGTTTTTAACTTATTGTAGACATCCTTATTTTTATCTTTAACTGATTCATCTACAATCCCTTCCGAAAGATAATCGATGGTAAAGCCGGAACCTATTAGAGTATTTATAATTTCACTCAATGATCTACGATAAAATGAGACCTTCGTTTTCTCTGAGCCAAGGGTGTTCCATTCTTGTGTTAAATATTCACGCTCAAAATAGTTTCCACTATTGGAACTTTTAAAATCTAAGAATGGATGGTGTGTTGAAAAAATGAAGTTCCCTCCATCTTTTAGTAATCTTAGAACATCCTTAAAGAGTCTACTCCAGTCTTCGATATAATGTATTGTTAGAGGACTAATGACGAGATCAAATTGCCCTTCCTTTTCTGGTATTGGAAAGTTTAAATCATGTGAATAGGCTCGAATGTCAGGAAATCTATCCTTTACTATACTGATAAATTCTTCGCTTTGATCGATTGCTGTTATGTTTTTATTGTATTTCAATAGACTTGGTAGATATGCTCCAGATCCACACCCCATATCTAATATACTCTCAACTTCATCTGGAATTAAAGAAAGCATCGATGGTCTATCATAGCCAGCATTATAGATATTATTCTCTATTGCTTGTGTGTAATCTTCTGCATACTTGGAGTACATTTCATTCATAACTATACCATTTCTATATATTCATACTGCTAAAATCTTCTATTTCCTGATCAAGTTTCTGTTTGTTCACATAAAAATAAGAACGATTCTTAATCTTATCTTCAAATAATAGATCTAAGGCCACCAGTTTTTTTAGTTCCATACGTGCAGACTCATCACTCTTTCCTATGTATTTAGCATGATCTTTAACATCAATCATTCGTAAGTGATGTAGATATAGACGTTGTAATAAACTAATTTGAGTTAAGCTTAAATTAAGATGATCTTTTAACTTTGGGATCATACACAGTTTTTGAATCTTCTCTTCTACAATTTCAAGTGCGCGCTCTAGTGACTTTAAGCAGTAGATGATAAAGTATGTTAAATCCCAATCATTCTCTTTTACTTGCTTGAATGAATTCTCATATCCTTTCCCGACTTCTTTTAGTGCTGCACTGATAGATAAGAAGTTAACCCAATTGAGCTCATGCTTAAGGCACTTAAAATAAAAGATCGTTCGAGCTGTACGACCATTTCCATCAAAGAAAGGGTGAATATAGGCAATAAAGTAATGAAGTAGAATCCCCTTAATCAACGGATGAATGTATCGCTTATTATTAGTTACTAAATCGATCACTTCTTCTAGAGCAGGAATGATTTTTTCTACATCTACTCCACGGTGAATATTTTCATTTCCAACAACAACTCCATCATCACGGAACTTTCCACAATAAGGTTCATCTTCTTTACTCATTGTGTTCTTTGTAATTATCTTATGCACGTCTAAGATAATTTCTTTAGTTAATGGAAGATTGCAATGATTCTTTATCCACTCATTGGCCTTGAAATTATTTAGTACCATCCAATGAGCTACTGACTCAGGCTTTTCTTTATTAGAAATAAATTTTTGAGCTTCACTACGAGTTGTATTTGCTCCCTCGTAGATTGCACTCATAATTGCTTCTTCATATTGAGCATCTAACTCAAATGATTTTTCAAATGACATATTCTTTTGAACAATACGAAAGAGCTTCTCACCTTTTTTCTCAATGAGAGTTATTCTTTCTGTTATTTCATCTGTTTGAAAATACCAAAAGTTCTTCTCTACACTACTTACAAAAAGAGGAAATGAATTTATCTTACGTAGGCCTTCAACTTGCTTATCTAAACCTTGTGACCAGTCTGTTCTCTTATATCCATAATTTGTAATAAGGTGCTTAAGTTTTGAAGGCTCAATATATTTTGCTTGAGTCGTCTCAATCCAAAACTTTGAATTTAAAAATTTAAATTGCTCTACCGAATCCATCGGATAATCCCCTTTCACCAAATTTATCTCTCATTTTTTTAGAGAGGTCTCCAAATATAATGCCAAATATTTGGAGACTTTTCAAGTAAAATTTCATAAGTACCTGATATTGCATTCAAGATTCGTAAAATTTTGTTGGCCCTCCAAATTTATGATTTTGAAGGATTTAATCTTGAAATTAATAATATTTAGTCATAAGTAGCTGGAATCATGAAGTTTAAACTATCCGTAGCATCTGGGTAGCAAAACAAGCACGAAGAGTATGAAATTTCACGGACGGTACACCAATAGATGAAAGAAAACTTCTTAAGACTTTTGACTGTTCTCCACGAGTCCATTCTTTGATACGAGGAAGAACAAAATCATCTTTTTTAATCGAAGAATGATTTTGAAGATCTGCTAAGACAGAATGAAGATCGTTAGAAATAGGTACGTTTCTCCAGTATCCTGCCTTTGTGGTTTTAAACTCCTTAGTTCTTTTGTTATAAGATGCTTTTACTCTAATAAGGCGATTACCTAAATCAACGTCTTCCCACTTAAGAGCATAAAGCTCCCCATTTCTCATTCCTGTAAAAAGAGCAGTTGCCCAAATAGGAAACCATTTATGATTTAGAATCTTTGCACTAGAAAGAAATTTTTGAATTTCACTAAGTGTCAAAATCTCAGGAAATTTTTCTTCCTTAATGTTTAGCTTCAATCCATAGACAGGGCTATTAACAATATCTCGGATAATCTTTTCTTCTATGGCCCAATTAAAAATCATATTAATGGTATTTTTCAATCTCTTTTGAAATGCCTTACTCCTTCCCTGATCGATTACAGACAAAAGAACATC
>CAWUIU010000383.1:0-3653 GCA_963922285.1 uncultured Oligoflexia bacterium
AGCACCAACAGGAATGATTACCATGATTTTATTAAAACAGGGATTGTTCTCAAATACATTTTTTGTTAGCTCAATAAAACGAGGCCTTTCTGTTGTATGCCTTAAGAACTTAGCTTGTCTTAATGTTTCTTTTACTAGACGAGCACAACCTTGTTGAATAAGAAAAAATCTATCAGATAAGTCCATTACATGGTCAGGGTTTCTTCTCTTCATGTAAGCTCTGACAATAAATCCCTCATAAAATGCTCTTTCAAGATTTGTCTTCATAATGACATAAAAGGATACATTAGACTTATCAACAGTTTCATCATCTAAGTATGAATGCACTCGCTTATAAAACTCTTTTGCGAACCAAAACTCTCTACTCACTGTATAATAAACAAGTCCACGCAGAACAACTCCGACAGTGAAAGTAAACATCATTACAGGTAATAACCAATCACCTGCTGAAGAGGTTAAAAAATCAATAATCGAACTAATAAACTCTTGAGAGAACATCATCTACTCCTATCCAATGGATTAATCATTTAAATCAAATCTAATAATAACTCTTTGTTCTTTTTTACAATCATACTTCTGGCAAAACTCTTTTCTCGACATATTGCTTGCCGGCATTCTTCCCTTGCTTCCTGTGAAGAATGATTTTGCTGAAACCTTAACAAGCGGAAGTAACTGCTTTTGATTATTAAATCTTAGCTTTTCCGTATCGAACATATGTTCAAAAATAGAACGTGCACGGCGATAACTTAAGTCGAGGTTATATTTGATTGCTTTCTTATCTTTAGGGTCTAAACTACTTGGATTAACATATCTACCTGCATAAGTAGGAGAGGCAAATCCAACAACATCAACAGATTTAATCTTCTTAGCTATTTTAGGATCTTGAAATAAACTCTCTGCATAGATTGGGACAAACTTGTTAAGAGTCTGCTCCATTCCACCTTTTAACTGAGCCTTTCCAGTATCAAAGTAGTTCTTTCCAAAGGCTAAGATAACATCTCCTGTCCCCTTATCAACACTTGCCTTAATGCCTGCTTTAGCAAAGTTCTTTTGAATCTGTTTTGCTAGTTTCTTTCTTGCATTGAGCTTACTCTTCGCTTTTTGTAGATCACTACTTACACTAGCAACTTTCTTCTTTAACATTTTCACACGTTTTTGAAATTGTTTCTGAGTTTCATCAACTCTCTTCTTAACTGTTGCAAGCTCTTTGGTAAGCTTCGCTTTTTGCGCTGTTTGAGCTTTGATTTGTTCAGATGCACTCTGTAGCTTTTCATTAGCTGAGGCAATCTCTCTTGAAAGTCTTGCTTTTTGCGCCTCTTGTTCCTGAATTGTCTTGGAAGCATCTTTTAGTCTTGTATTTACACTTGCAATCTGACGATTTAACTTAGCCTTCTGTGCATTTTGCTCTTCAATAGTCTTGTTTGCATTCTTTAATTGAGTATTTGCTTTAGCAACTTGTGCTTGAACTGACTTCAACTGTCTTTTTGCTTTTTTTGATCTTCTTTCAAGCTTCGCTTTTTCCTTTTCAGATTTAGCTCGAATAGCAGCAAGTCTTTGCTTATACTTCTTAGCTGATATCTTTCTCTTTTTCTTTTCTGCCTTCAGGTTTGCAATTTCTCTCTTAAGCTTTCCATCAATTTTTCTAATCTTTTTCTTGTTATTATTAATGATCCACTTCTTAACTTTGATATCTTTATTAAGACCTTTAATTTGTTTTTGCTTAGCTGCAAGAATTCTCTGTTTCTTTTTAATAACAGCATTCTTAGATCTAATAATTTTCATCTTTCTTGCAACTTCTTTATCAAGATTTGCAATTTCAATTTCTTTTGCAGAAATAGTCTTATCTCGAGAAATAATATCTCTCTGCTTTTCAACAATAGTCTCGTCTCTTTCTTTAATCGTAACTTTTTGATCTTTAATGACATTGTCTCTTCTCTTAATTCGAGATTTTGACAACATATTGGCGTTAATAATATTTCGAACAATTTGTTGATATTGATTGAGAGCTTCTTTCTTTTTTTCGTTTTCAAGAGCTTTCTTTCTTAACGCGCTAGCTTCTTCACCATTTTCTTCTTGGAGTAGTTCTAACTTCTTCATTAAGTTTTCGTAAACAACTTTCTCTTTTTCAGCTGCTTGCTTTTCAATATAATTATCTTTTAACGTGTTATAAACTCTTATCTGTTGCTCAAGATCTTGTACCCTGTTTTGCATTTCTTGCTTTTGAATCTCTTGTGTCAGAGTGTGTGTACCTGTTCTAAGACTGGCCACAACATACAGTAATAGAAATACAACCGAAAGAACCATAAAAAGGTCACTGTAGGATGCCCACTGCTCACCTGCTTCATTTTTCTTTTTGAGTTTGTCGTAATTAAAACTCATTTTTCAGTCCTCTTTTGATTAAAATTTATTCACCTAAAAAGGTTATATCGTATGAATTATCGGCATAAATCTAAGAGGGTTTAAGAAAATATCTTGATAAATTATTGATATTACAAGACAAAAAGACACGGTTATTAGCATATTTCCAGCTAAATAATTACTAATGGGACAAAGTTTTATCTACTTGGTTTTCTCAAGCTTCAAATTTTTTGTCTAAACTTTAAAAATGGAATAAATTATTAACATTTATCAGGTATTAAGCGTCGAAAGATTCGTATAATGGAAAACAACGGAATCGAAAAACAAGCAGCATAAACAAACAAATAATAGACATAAAATTAACACTCTTTCACTTGCCTGAGTTATGACAGATTGCCATAATTCAAAAATGATGAAAAAAATTCTTATACTTGTATCTTTAACTTTCTTAACAGCATGTTCATTTAAGGGGCTGATCATTGGCAACCTTCCCTATCTTGTAACAGCTCGAATTGATAAAAAAATATTTCTTAATTCCGACCAAGAAAGTCAACTTAAAAAGGATCTTGAAAGATATTTTAAGGTAAATAAAGAAAAGATAAAGAAGATAGAATCTGACCTTAAATCAATGAAGTTAGAAACTAGTGCCAGTCAAAATTACGAAGAACTAAGAATACATTATATCGATCTTGCAGGTCCTTTTGTAGTTATCTTAAGTCGCTATCTAGCAAGACTAGATTTTGAACAGCAAACATATATGTTTAAACAAGCAGGTAAAGATAATAAGAAGTTTTCGAAACGATATGCAGAAAAAGGGCAGGAAAGAGTTATTGACCGTTTTGAACGTTTTTTCGGTGAATTAACAGACGATCAGAAAAAACTCATATCTGAAGATAAAGCCTTTTTTGAAACTCTACATAATCTCTGGATCAAGCGCAGAGTTACTTTACAAGGAAAATTAAAAGTTATTCTTTCAGAGAAAACAATGCCAGGGTTGAAAGCAGTAAAAATTCAAGAGCTATTTATGGACTATGTTTTAAATAGTACTGATCCAAGCATCAGACAAAAAGGTTTTGTTCTCTTTGATAATATTGTGAAAACGAGCTCTAACAAACAAAAAGAAAAGTTTTATGAAGCCATTAATCAGCTGGATGATTGGTTAAAAGTTTTCTATGAGACATATTAATAACAGTGGAATTATTTAAACACAAAAATCACAGAAACAGTAAATACTTAGCTTGGCTTAGGTCAAATAAGTGTGTTGTATCTGGAGAAAAAGCTGAATGCGCCCACCA
>CAWUIU010000384.1:0-3619 GCA_963922285.1 uncultured Oligoflexia bacterium
TAAATTCGAAATGTTCTGTTATGATTTTCGATCCAAGAAGTAGGAAAGTGTCATTTGAGTCTGTATTAGTTAAACTTTCTACGTATAGTGTCGGGGCTACCGCAAGAGCATTGAAGTTTATGTCAGCACTTAAAAAATAGCCTTCATACTCATAGACAAAGACGGCATTACTATCACCAGTGCCATTGATGCTATTCCCTCTAAAGCGTGATGAATTAGCTAAGTTCGACGTTAGATCATTGAAGGTAAAAGCCGACAGATGAGCATTAACTTCAGTTTTTCCTAGAAGAATTTTAGCTCTCGCACCTAGAAGTGTATACGTTGTCGCTGCACCATCAAGTTCACCTGTTCTTGCTGTTGTATAATCCTGAGATAAATTATTATAGAGACCGTAGAAGTCTAGCTCAAAAAAATCAAAGTCAAGAGGTCGGATATTTAATTTTGCACCAAGTCCCGGTGAATTTATAAAGAGATGTTCATTCTTAGATGAGACATCACTGACACCTACTTGTGCATAGAAAAATGGAGTAGGACTGTAGCGTAAATATGCTTCTTCAACGCCATATGTATTCGAGGTTTGAAAAGAGTTATCGTTTAAAGCTCTTGTTGATCCCTCTTCAAAGAAGATATTCATTTTACCATAGTAAGATAGGGAATCACTTGCTTTTCCTTCTGCTTTTGCACCAAGTCTCATTCCTCCTTTGAAAGAATAAACTTGGTTGCTATCAGCATTAAAAGAGTAAATAGATAGGTCAAAGTCAAGATCAGGTAATTCAACTTTAGATAAGGCACTAGAGTGAAGTGCGCACAAAGAAAATGTGATTAATCCATACTTGATTAGATTGGTCATGTGTAAAATCCTTTTTGTCAGAAAATTTTAGCAACAAAAGAACAAGTATTCACTTTTTTTTTAGATTATGACGATAAAATATTGTCAGGAGGAGTTTATGATTTCTAAGAAGAGTTTAGTTACGTGCTTATTTACCGCTTCGATGTTAACGGGATGTGCTACCCACATGCATTCAAATCGATCAAGAGTACCTAGTTCTTTACAAGATAACCAGCTAGGAGCTCTATTGCATGATATTGAGAATGCTGTTTTTGAAGGAGTATCATCGACCAAATCTTGTTATGAGAAAATTGACCATTATTACGATAAATTATTTGCTTTGAATGCTAATAGTGTAGCCATGTCAGAGCTAAGTCCTGCACAAATGGATGATTTTATCGAATCTTCATTTTTAATTAGATTAGAAATCAAAAATAAATTGAAAGCCTTGGACTTTAGTCACAAGCATTTTAAAAAGTGTTTGAGCTCTGTTAAAAGAATTACGAGAGCATTGCGTTATGTCGAAGATTACTTTATAGAGTATTCCTATATGAAGCAAGGACTTATTGGTAAAGATAATAAGTACACAACTTTAGCTGGTAGTGGTACTCACTTTCTTTCTAATCCAAATTTTCAATTTCGTTCGAAAGAGGATCTTATTGGTGGAGATGTAATTTTATCAAGGGGAAATGCTTATTCTAGTGCTGCTATTGCACGAATTGGAGATGATGATATGCAATTTTCTCATCTTTCTCTTGTTCACCAAGATAGTAAAGATGGATCACTTTATACAACTGAAGCACATATTGAAGTTGGTAATTTGATTGCACCTATACAAGTACATATTGATCAAGGTAATGCACGAACAGTTGTCTTTCGAATGAAAGATGAAATCTTAGCTCGTCTTGCGGGTAAAAAAATGTTCGACCATGTTGAAGGTCATCGTGTGAGAACTGGAGAAAATATTCCTTATGATTTTTCGATGGACTACAGTGATCCAAATAAGATCTTTTGTTCAGAAGTTATTTATATGGGCTATGAAATGGCCGCTAAGGAGCTGAAATCATCTTCTCCTAATGTACCAATGTATAAGACTAAATTTAATCCAGGATTACTGCCATTTCTAACGGCAATTGGGCTTGATCTTAATAAAGAAAATATCAAAAATTTTGATACTTTTGGTCCTGGAGATATTCAATTTGATCCAAGATTTGAGGTCGTTGCTGAATGGAGAAATCCAAATAAGATGAAAGATAGTCGTTTTAAAGATGCTATTTTAACAAAGCTTTTTCAGTGGATGGAAAATGAAGGTTATGAGTTTAGACCTTCTATGGGAACTAAACTTTCAAATGATTTTGCCTGGTTTATGAGACGTCGTGGTTGGCGTCGAGCGGTGATGAAAAAAATAACAGGTATGGATCTTGAAGATAAATTTCCTATGAATATGAAGTCGTCTCAAATCGACCTCTTTGTTGTTCTCGATCAGGTTGGTGAGAAAATGTATGCGCGTGTTCAAGAAGAACAAGACAAAGTAAATTATCCACTGTCTTTTGGTGCAATTTTTAAAATCTTAGATGCTTACAAAGCTAAAGATGAGGCCGTCTTTAAAAAGTATAAAGAAGATCAAAAATATAATGCAAAAATTGGCATTGAAAAATATAAAGCTTCAAACATTCAACATGCTCAAGCTAGAATAGAGAAAGGTTCAAGACCTTACAAAAAGAGAAGATTAGTGAAGCCCGACTTTCACCATCTCTTTCACAACTAAGGATATTAAATGACAATTGCAGC
This sequence comes from uncultured Oligoflexia bacterium, assembly GCA_963922285.1. Classification (GTDB taxonomy): domain Bacteria; phylum Bdellovibrionota; class Bacteriovoracia; order Bacteriovoracales; family Bacteriovoracaceae; genus Halobacteriovorax_A. The sequence continues at coordinate 2,621 of CAWUIU010000384.1, forward strand.
AATCGATCATAATAAAATACCTGACCTACAACATCGTAACTTTAGGAACGATGACTTTTGGAAGCAAATACCTGGATGGGCATCTGTTACAAGAGGTGAGTTCAGTGATCACAAATGGCAATTGAAAAACTCAATTAGAAAAATAGAGCAGGTGAAAAAGATGTTAGGTCGTCGAATTTCACCTGAATTCTTTCAAGATTTATTGGATGGACAACAAAGAACGCCGATGAATATCAGAATTACTCCTTATATTTTTGCTCTCATTGATTGGGATAATCCTTTCGATGATCCATTAAGAAAGCAATTTCTTCCAGTTGGATCACAGTTTATCGAAGATCATCCTTATCATATGAGTGATTCTTTAGGTGAGGACACCGATTCTCCTGTACCAATGTTAACTCATCGCTACCCTGACAAGGTATTATTTCTACCGATAACTCTGTGTCCAGTATATTGTGCTTACTGTACACGTTCAAGGGTTGTTGGTGGATCGACTGAGTCTGTCGAAAAAGAAACATATGGTGCTAATCAAAAGTATTGGGACAATGTTTTTGAATATTTGATGAAGTCGCCAATGGTTGAAGATGTGGTTATTTCTGGTGGTGACAGCTTTATGTTAAATCCTGTCCAGGTAAAGTACATTGGTGAAAATCTTTTAAAAATACCACATATTAGAAGAATACGTTACGCCACGAAAGGTATTGCTATCTATCCTCAGAAAATTTTAACCGATGATACTTGGTTTAATGCATTAAATGATGTGGTCAAACTGGGGCGAGCCTTTGGAAAGCAAGTTGTGATTCATACACACTTTTCGAGTCCGTTGGAAATTACTAAATGGTCGCAAATGGCCATGGATCGTCTCTATAGTGAAGGCATTGTCGTTAGAAACCAAGCTGTCTTACAAGATGGTGTGAATAACCATGTCGATGAAATGGTGCTTTTAACTCGTCAACTTGGATTCATTAATATCCAACCTTATTATGTCTATATGCATGA
>CAWUIU010000385.1:0-3617 GCA_963922285.1 uncultured Oligoflexia bacterium
TGTTGTCTTTGTTGGGTCTGCTGGTGGTTATTTTAAAGCTTTTGATATTGAAAAAAGAAGACTTCTTTGGCAAGAAAAGACTAAGGGGGCTATGCATTCAGGTGCTGCTGTGAGTGAAGGATCTATATATTATGGAGATATTTCGGGTCGTCTTTATTCGAAGAATTTAAATTCAGGTGAGCTTAATTACTCTCTTGATTTAGGTGCACCTATTGACTCAACTCCTGTCATCGATAAAGGTAGGGTATTTATACATACTCGAAATCATAAAGTCTTCGCACTTGATAAACAAACTGGAAAAATTCTGTGGTCTTATAAAAGATCTGTTCCATACTTCTCCACTGTTCAAAGAACGAGTCGACCGCTTGTCGTTGCTAATAGAGTGTTCGTTGGCTTTGCCGATGGTTATTTAGTTTCATTCTCTGTTGAAGAAGGGCAAGTTATCTGGGAAAAAAAGCTAGCGGTTTCAAATAAATTCGTTGATGTCGATATGACTCCAACATATTTTAATTTTAAGTTAATAGTGGGAAGTATTGACGGTAATCTTGAAGTTCTAGACCCACAAAGTGGCGTTCTTTATAAGAGATTTCCTTTTTCAACTAATCGACAAGGTGAAAGACTTGGAAATAATATCGTCTTTGGTGACTTAGATGGTAACCTTATTCTAATTGATAATAACTTTAATATTACTCGTCAGTCTAAAGTGTCTAAAAATCAAATTAGTAACATTAAAAAATGGAAAAATGGACTTGTGGTCACAACTGTTGGACGCGATGTCTACTTTGTTGATCAGAACTTTAAAGGTGTTGATAAGCTTGGTCTAGGTTCGGAGTACTCTGCTGTTTTTGGCGATATTAGTGTAAGCAGGGACTACTTAGCAATTTATTCTTCGAGAAATAGAGTTTACTTATTTAAATAATCCCATGCCCAGGTGCTATTAACTCTTCTTAAGGCCAAAATATTGTAGTCTTCACTATTATTTTTCGAAGCTATTTTTCTTCCTTTAGGCTTTTGTTTAGCGCCAATAGCAGAGATAAGCTTTTGATTAAAAAAGATAGGTGACTTAAGTAAAATATTTACGCCATCAGAGTTGCCAAGAAGAACACCAGGTTCTTTTGAAAGTGTAATTAGGTTTTCATAAATGTAGTAATTATGAGAACTACCTTGCTCGCACAACTGAGCAAGCTCATCATGATTTCTCGTAATATGTGCTCTCATAGCAGATTCAAAGTCAGGGTGATCTGTTTGAATCGAACTAATAATTGGATCAGGGTTGATCGTACTCTTTGCACTCCACTTAGGAGTTTCTCGGCTCTCTTTGTATTCAAGAACTTCTTGATGAAATCGTGGACAAAGATTTATTTTTTTTCCATAAGTCGGATACATCGATAACATCGAATTGTACTGATCAAGTAAAGTTAAGAAGTAGACTTTTTTGTTATTCATTGACGCTGAAGGAATTTCAGCACTCGCCGGTGCACGAGTATGTCCTCTTTTAAAAGCCGATACTCTAAAGTCTGGCGTTATATTAGTTCTTATTTCTTTTGAACGATAACGATCCATCTTTTGGCCTATAGACTCAGGATGTCGATAGTAACTTCCACAACTGATAAGTGTTATAAGTGAAAGTAGTGCCGTAAGATTTTTCATATTAAGCTCCTCTAAAATATTAGCCTAATATACCTTTCGGTAAATTTTTAATTGTCTTAATAAATTTTGAAGTTTGCGTGCTTTATTCTGAGTTATTTACTCAGCCTTAGTGCACTTTTCAAGTTAAGTATTGAAGAGTTAATATTCGAATCTCTTAGACTTGAGTATTTTGTTGAAGATTTAACAATTATATTTTTAATATCTGATGCTTTAACGTTACTTCTCTTCTTTAAAAGTCTTTCTCTAACGAGCGCAGCGGCTTTGGCAACTTGTGGAGCAGCCTGGCTTGTTCCGTTGATAGGTAAGTTTATTTCATCTGGTGTACAGCTATCAATGGCTATTCCTGGTGCTGATATGGTAATTGTATTTTGACCATAATTTGAAAAATATGCCCTTTCAAGTTTACCTTTGTGGGTTTGAAAGGCACCTACAGAGATGACATTTTGAGCTTGGATTCCAGATGGATAGTGTCTTTTAATATCTGTATCCTCTTTTTTATTGCCGGCCGAAAATATAAAGAGGTGATTAGGGTAGCGGTTAACGATTTTGCTTCCATTGCGAATCAGCTTATCAATAAACTCTCTAACGATTGCTTTCTTGCGACTAGCATAAGTTGTTTCATCATCTTCATCGAGATTAAACTGCTCTCGGTATAAGCGATTTACAATTTTTTCACTCGTACCATGACCTTGTCCCCACGAAGCATTGATAATATGTGCATGTGTTGTGGCATAGCTCACGGCCATCTGAAATTTTTTCTGCATAAACTTTATATAGTAGTTTACGTAATTTTGTATGTGTCTATGCTTCTTAGAGGTTGAGCTTGACTTTAGTGGCTCAAATTTTTTTAGATGAAAACGTCCACTTTCCGCATCTCCCAAATAGGTTATAGGGTAGAATTTGATCGCTGACTTCTTAATATCACTTGGATAATGTGACTTATCCATGGCCAAACATGCGACATGCGAGCCATGTGTGTATTTTGAAAAAGCTTTGCGCTCTTTTACAAAGTCTTCATCCTTTCTTATCTTGTTGTACCAAGCAAGCTCGGCCTTTGAAATGGTTTCAAGGGTCTTTTTCTTTCTTATTCGGTAGTACTTAAATACATCTTTCGAGAAGGAACCTCGAAGCTCTTCATTAAAAACATTTTCATTTTCATTTATGAAGTTCCATCCATGAACATCGTCAATAAGACCATTTTGATCATCATCTTCGTTATTAAAAACTTCTAAGTGGTTCTTGTTTAAGTATGGGGCTAGTTTTGAGTGTTCAATATCGATAATATTATCAAGTATCGCAATAACAGTTTCCGCTCTTGTCGAGACGCAGAGAGTAAGAAAAAGAAAGATAAGAATTGATTTCATATAAATAATTTAACAAATCTCAGTAATTCGGTAAATTGCAGTGAGTTATAATTGTACTGTGGTGCACAGCGGGTAGTGATCAGAAGGGTTTGACTGTACCTGTGTCTTGTTCTTAGGGAAAGGTTTAGGTCTGCCTAACTGATTTTTGAAGCGATATATAGCACTATCGAGTTTTTGATTGTGGAGTTCTTTACTGATAAAAATATAATCCAGTTGAATTGGAAAACGTTTCTTCTTATTAAAGACAAAGTAGGTTGCACGATACTCTAAGGGAAGATTCTCATCCTCTAAGATGTCTTTAAAGCCAATACTACTCTGATAAAGAGACTGAAACTCTTGGTCCGTTTTTTGACGAGATGCATTTCCATTAAAGTCACCCATGAAAATAATGGGAGCTGTTTTCTTTTTATTTTCTTCAATAATTTTAAGGCTCAGCTTTAACTCAGACTCTCTTCTTTTTTGACTGCGAAAATCGATTCCATATTCGTCACGTGCAGACTTAAGATGACATAGATAGAGCTGCGCTTTAAGTTGATCATCTGTAAATAGCTCGAGAAGTAGTAGGTTGCGGCTTAACTTGAAATTTAGTGAACCACCAGATTT
>CAWUIU010000386.1:0-3612 GCA_963922285.1 uncultured Oligoflexia bacterium
ATACAGGTCGTGGAATACCTGAGGATAAGACGGATTATATTTTTTCTCCTTTTCAGCAAGAAAACGAAGCTATTACCAAAGAATTTGGTGGAACTGGATTAGGTCTAGGAATTACAAAAGAGTTAATTTCAATGTATAGCGGAGAGATAAAGGTTTCACCAAATAAGCCATGTGGTGCCATTTTTTCATTTACCATAAAATTGAATAAAGAGAAAAAAGTAGCTAAGGAAGGGGATTTTGTATCTGACTTTCACATACCCACTATTTTAAAAATATTGGTTGTCGACGATAACAACATAAACCTCCTTATTTTTAGAAAATATTTACAAAGGCTTGGCTTGAGGCCAGTAACAGCTGTTAATGGAGAAGAAGCCCTTAAGATATTAGAACAAGATGAATTTGATATTGTGTTTCTAGATAAAATGATGCCGATTATGGATGGACCGACAACGGCACAAAAAATTAGAGGCCATGAAAGTAAAAAGATTTCTTCACTTTATGTGATAGGAAATTCAGCAAATTGGGTAAATGGTCTCGACTTGGAATGTAAGAGCCTTGGAATGAATGCTAGTCTAGCTAAGCCAATAAGATTTGATGAATTAACGAAATTACTTTTTAAATTTTGTAAAGCTTCGAGTAAGAAAGAATTTCTTGGTAAATCTGGATGAATATCACCGCGTCAAAACTAGACTTTCAAGTGTATTAAATCTCTGTATAGTTGTACTGTGAGCACTTCTGAGATAGATTACTCTTTATGAGAAAAGAAATCGTATTTTATTTAAATGGTGCTAAGCACCGTGTGGGAAATGAGCACGCTGGTTTAATGCTCTCGGATTATTTACGTTATGAAAAGTGCCTCACTGGTACAAAAGTTGTCTGCGCTGAAGGTGATTGTGGAGCATGTAGCGTTCTTAAGTATTCCCCAATTCAGTCTGATTCAAAAACATATCTTTCATTTAATTCATGTGTAACTCCAGTAGCGACTCTTGATGGTTCAAGTATCATTACAGTTGATGCACTTTCGGAGAAAGAGAGTCTTCATGAGGCTCAAAGAGCAATGGTTGATTGTCACGGTTCACAATGTGGATTTTGTACTCCAGGTTTTGTGATGGCCCTCGCTGGTCTTGTTGATGAAAAATTAGAGAAGTCTGAAAATAAAATGGACGAACAAGAAGCTAAGAACTTTATGACGGGAAATCTTTGTCGTTGTACTGGTTACGATGCCATTATTGACTCTGCCCTAAATATTGATCTTTCTAAGTGTGAAAGATTGGAGCAGAGATTTTATTCGACTGAGCAAGATAAAGACTTAAATAAAGTAATTGATGAAAGTGTTCTCATCGAAACAGCTGACTATCGTTTTTTTGCACCAATAACAATTGAAGAAGCTTGTTTATATAAAGAAGCTCATCCAGATGTTGTTATCATTGCTTCTTCTACTGATTTAGGTGTTGTTCATAATAAGAGAAGAACGAAGCTTGTGAATCTCTTAAGTCTTCATCTCATAAAAGATCTTTATAAGATTTCTGATGATGAAAAAAGAATTAAAATTGGTTCGCGTGTGACAATGCATGATCTTAGAGACTTTATAAAAGGTGGTAATGAAGAGTTTGCAACTTACTTAGATATCTTTGCTTCACCACAGATTAAAAATATTGCAACCATTGCAGGAAATATTGCCACGGCATCACCAATTGGTGATACTGCACCTGTTCTTCTCTCTTTAGATGCTACTCTTCATTTAGTTTCAAAGAATGGAAGAAGAGATGTGCCGATGAGTGAGTTCTTTCTCGACTATCGAAAGACTGAGTTGAAAGCGGATGAAATCATTGAGGCAATAAGTTTTCTAAAAATTGATGGAGATTTTATAAAGTCTTATAAATCGAGTAATCGAAAAGATCTTGATATTTCGACAGTTAATCTTTCTCTATTTGTTGGAAAAGATAAGAGTGATATTCGTATCGCCGCTGGGGGAATTGCTGCCACTCCTTTAAGACTAAAGGCAACCGAAGAACACTTAAAGAAGAATGAAATTAACGCCAAAACAATTAATGAAGCGATTGTTATTCTACATACAGAGTTTAAACCTTTAACAGATGTTAGAGGAAGTTCCGCTTATCGACACATGCTTGTGGAGAATTACTTTAAAAGGGCCATGAGTGAGTACTTGGAGGTGAGTCGTGATTAAGAAATCGAATATGAAAGCGAGTCTTCCTCATGATTGTGCCCATACCCATGTTACTGGTCAGAGTGAATATATTGATGATAGAACAGTTTTAAAGAATGAACTCTTTATGGATATTTTCTACTCATCGAGGGCCCACGCTAATATTACTAAACTTAATTTTGATAAAGTCTTTGATGATGAGAAAGTCGTCGCAGTTTTTACAGCTGAAGACGTTGCTCACAATATGTGGGGATCAATTTTTAAGGATCAACCGCTACTTGCTGATGGGAAAGTTCAATTTGCAGGGGAGCCAATTGCAGTTATTGTCGCTGAATCTCTTGAAGCGGCTCAATATGCTAAGCAGAGAGTTGAAATTGAATACGATGATTTACCTGCTGTAATGTCAATTCGACAAGCGAGAGAGCATAAGTCATTTATCGCTGATGCTCGTTATATAAAAAGAGGTGATGTTCAGCAAGCGTTAAAAGCCTCAAAGCATCGCCTTAAAGGGACAATCAAAATTCAAGGACATGATCACTTCTATCTTGAATCACAGGCAACTATTGTTTATCCCCTTGAAGATGGTCAACTTGAAGTTCACTCCTCAAGTCAGTATCCAACAGAGACTCAACACGTAGTAGCCCATGCTCTTGGAGTTCCTGCTAAGGATGTCACTTGTCAGGTGAAGAGAATGGGAGGAGGTTTTGGAGGTAAAGAATCTCAGGCTGCTCCATTTGCTGCGATGGCCGCAATTGCTGCTAAAGCCCTGAATAGGCCTGTTCGTATCGCTCTTACAAAAGACGATGATATGATTATGACAGGAAAGAGAAACCCTTTTGAAAATGACTATGAAATTGGTTTTAACGATGAAGGGATTTTAGAAGCTCTCGATCTTGAACTCTATAGTGATTCTGGAGCCTATGCAGATCTTTCTACTTCAATTATGGAAAGAGCAATGCTTCACAGTGATAATTCATATTACATCGAAAATATCTGTGTTCGTGGCCAGGTTTGTAAAACAAATCATCACCCTCATACAGCCTATCGTGGTTTCGGTGGACCTAAAGGTGTGGCAACAATTGAAAAAATCATGGATCAAATTGCTCATCACTTAGGTCTTGATCCGCTAGAGGTGAGAAAGAGAAATCTCTACTCAGATGATGAGGAGAGAAATACAACTCATTATAAGCAAGTTGTTAAAAATAATTGTCTGCCAAGATTATTTAACGATATTGAGAAGTCGGCAGATTATCATAAGAGAAAAGAAGAGATATCAAAATTTAATAAAGACAATGATCAGTTTGTAAAAGGATTGTCAGTAACGAGTGTTAAATTTGGTATTTCATTTACAACTCGCTTTTTAAATCAACCAAATGCCCTTGTAATAGTTCACACTGATGGGTCTCTACAGATTGCAACTGGTGCAACAGAGATGGGACAAGGGG
>CAWUIU010000387.1:0-3607 GCA_963922285.1 uncultured Oligoflexia bacterium
TTATTTACCATTTTGGCAAATGACGTCATAATTTACCTATGTGCGCTAACCATACATATTTTGAATGGTTAGTTATCAAAGCATAACTTATATAGCTACCTTGATATCTAAACAATGAAAATATTCCAGTAATATCAATTGTTTCGACACCCAGGTGACCCTTTGCCCTAACTTGCTTATCGACAAGAATCGCCAGATAATCATGGAGTTAAACAAAACTTTACTAAATTTAGTTACTTTTTAAACTCATTCTCGCGGAGTAAGTCTTGGAAATCTGGAAAGAAAAGATCAATTTAGAAGCTATAAATCAATTTAATAAGAATACATGTGTTGATCATCTCGAAATAGAAGTTATTGGTCACACTAACAACAGCCTCATTGGAACAATGCCTGTGGATAAAAGAACCCACCAACCATTTGGACTTCTTCATGGTGGAGCAAGCTGTGTACTAGCCGAAACCCTTGGAAGTATAGCTTCAAATTTATGTGTTGATCAAAAAACGCACTATGCCGTAGGGCTTGAAATTAATGCCAATCATATTAGATCTGCCAGATCAGGGATCGTAAAAGGAATTGCCGAAAATATTCACCTAGGCAAGGGGACCCATATCTGGGACATTAAAATTTACGATGATCATGAAAAGCTCGTCTGTATTTCAAGACTAACGATGGCTATTTTGGAAAAGAAGTAATGGCTGAGTCGATCTATAAAAAGCATGGTGGTTATAACACTATTTCAAAAATCGTCTATGAGCTTTATCAAGAACTTTGTGATCATCCAGAAATTGCTCAGCACTTTGCGGGCGTAGATCTGGAAAGACTAATAAAACTTCAGACACAATTTGTAGCGAAAGCACTCGGTGGACCCGTAACCTATACGGGGCGTCCAATGTATCGTGCTCATCACCCGCTTCATATAACTGATTATCAATACGATATTGTCGAAGAAAGATTTCTAAGTATTTTTGAAAGACATGGTTTCGATAAATCTGATCTTAAAAAAGTTGAAGAGCTACTAAAGGGTATGAGGAAAGTTGTCGTCTCATCAAAGTTTAGTATCCTGGACGCTATCTTTAAACCCTTCTATAGCTTTCTTCATTATTTCGAGTCAACTTTGAGAAAACGTGGAGCTATCGACTAGAAGAGACGAAGTCCTTTCGCGCCATTCCAGGTAACGACAAATAAACCTGAAAAGTGTGTTTTATCATATCTATTTTCAAAGGCACCAAGTCCAAGTTGATAGCTGATATTCTTTCTTTTTAAATTTCCTATCAGCATCATCATATTACTTTTATTTGTACCGACATCTACTAGGCTCGAACCTAAGTTAGTATTTGAGTTTTCAATTTCATTAAACATTCCGAGAAACCCAAGCATAAGATCTTTAGAAAGGTCATAACCAAGGACAGCAACATTGGTCTTTAGTTTTGCATCTTGAAAACCAACTAAATTTGAAAACTCTTCTGCGAAAAAACTAAAACCAGTCTTATTTTTGAAGTCCTGCTGATTATAAAAGTATAGCAGCTTAAATTTCTTCACCGCTAAGGCAAGACTCACCTTCAAAATATCTTTTTCAACAGAATGTTCACATAGAAGCTCTACGCAATTAAAGCCACTGAAATCATCATGATCTTTTTTTCCATAAGTTTTACCGTATGAGATTCCAAAGAATGAAACAGGAAAGAAGTCTAATTGAGCTCCAGCATAATTAACGACACCTGAAGTTTGGACATTAATCCCTGGACGGATGTAACCATACATAACGTCCCCACTGCCCCATAATTTATAACCGTAGCCAATTTCAGAAGTTGCTGCAATTCCTGTTGGATAAGTTCTTAAAGTTCCCTTTAAGTTATAATCCAACTCGGCCCATGACTTTAATGAATATAGTGCTGCTAGAATTAGTATAATATTTCTAATCATAAAACTGTCCCTGATAACTTACCGTAAGCTCCCTCAAGCTTTCACTACAGTAAGCGTAAAATCCCTTTTGTCTTCTCAGAAATCTCTCTTCCTCTTGGAGTTCTAAGTAGAAAACCTTCTTTTAAAAGGAAGGGTTCATATACATCCTCAATTGTATTCTTATCTTCTGAAAGTGTGGCGGCCAAGGCTTCAATTCCAACCGGTCCACCACCATAGTATTCATCAATAACTGTTAGAATCTTTCGATCCATTCGATCAAGACCATGCTCATCAATTTCCATCATCTCTAATGAATGATCAACATCCTCGATTGATACAACATCCGAATCTCTAACAATGGCAAAATCTCTAACTCTTCTAAGAATTCTATTGGCAATTCTTGGAGTTCCCCTTGCACATCTCGCCATTTTTAACATGGCACCTGATTCAATCTTCATTGATAACTTTTTCGAATTATTTTCAATAATCTTTGCAAGTTCCTCAGGTGAGTAAAAATCAAAATGAAATTGCGCCATGAAACGATCACGAAGAGGGTTCGATAATAGCCCAGCTCTCGTAGTCGCACCAATTAAAGTAAATGGAGCGATATCAATTTGCATTGTTCTAGCGGCAGCACCGTCACCAATAACTATATCAAGACGATAATCTTCCATTGCAGAATAGAGGATTTCCTCCACTGAAATATGCATACGATGAATCTCATCTATAAAGAGAACATCCCTTGGCTCAAGATTTGTTAAAATCGCAGCAAGGTCGCCTTTCTTTTCGATTGCTGGTCCAGAGATGACATGCAACTCACTACCAAGGGCTTTGGCAATGATCATAGCCAGTGATGTTTTCCCAAGACCAGGAGGCCCAGACAAAAGAGCATGATCCATCGACTGTCCTCTTTTAACAGAAGACTGAACCATAACATCAATATTTTGAACGACTCTTTTTTGACCGATATATTCAGTAAAATCAGCAGGCCTTAAAAGTACTTCTTTTTGGAAGTCTCCATCTTCAACTTTTGAGCTTAACATTCTTTCCACTTAAACCTCTTTTAAAACTAAGTGAATGAGTTGCTCTGGCTTGGTGATTTGATTCTCACCCATAATTTTTTGTGCAAGAGGAGTTATCTTATCTTCACTGAAACCTAATTCCTTGCACGCCATTAAAGTATCGCGAAGAACAGTCTCATCATAAATAACTTCTTCCACTTCTTCCTCTTCGCTTGCAATGAGGCTCGGTGCACTTATCTTTGCTAATTTGCCGACAGGAATCTGCGCATCAATTTCATATGAATAATTTGAATACATTTTTATTTTTGCGACTTTTCCACTGAGATCAAGAATCATTTGTGAAGCGGCCTTAGCTCCAATTCCTGGTGCCTTGGTGAGAACTTTCTTATTTTCAAAAGTTATCGCATCAATAATATTATTAGTTCCAATTGCAGCCACAAGAGAAAAGGCTGACTTAGGCCCAACACCTTTAACCTTCGTTAAAAGTTCGAACATCTTTTTTCCACGTAGGGTTTTAAAACCATACAACTCTTCGCTTGCTTCTTTAACAACATGTGAAATAAAAATCGCAGCTTTAGATCCTTCTGGAAGGACATGGCCAAAATAAACCTGGTGACCAATTCCAGAATTCGTTAATAGAATCATCTCGCTTCCGTCACTAAAAATGACTTCACCGCTTATTA
>CAWUIU010000388.1:0-3594 GCA_963922285.1 uncultured Oligoflexia bacterium
CTCTTCAGGCGCGTCACCTTTAAAAATTTCAGAGATAAACTCAGGTAGTTTAGGATCATAGGCTTTTAAAGGATATCCATGGCCTCCAGATACGCTTTCTTCTGTTGCCTTTACTCCATAACCTTTGATTGTTTTAACCACTACAGCAACCGGTTTCTTTGGATTTTTCTTGGCGCAAGAAATAGCATCTTGTAATTCATTGTGAATTATTTCTAAGTTGTGTCCATCCTCAATTCTAAGAACATCCCATCCTTGATCGCTAAGGGAGCTAAAGCTTGGCTCCATTGAGAAAGAATCTTCATCAATTCTTCCACCTAACTTTGTATTATTGTCAGAAACAATCATGACAAATGGGTTAAGTTTTCCTTTGTTCGCCAGACCTGGGATTGCAGCCATCGCTTCTCTAGCTTCACCTTCCATGCAACCTCCATCGCTAATCGTACAAATTGTAATACGATCATTTCCTATGATTTTGTCGGCAAGTGCTAGTCCCTGTGCTTGTGGAAGTCCTGATCCTAAGGGCCCATTTGAAATATACACACCTTCTGGATTCAAGTGAGCTTCTCCATGGCCAGTGAGTTTACTGTCAATTGATCTAAACTTTCTTAAGTCTGCAAATGTTAAATTATCAAAGCCTAAATTCGCTCTTAGTGCATAGATTCCGTTTTCAGCATGTCCGGCATCATTTACAAAGTTGTAGTTTAAATACCATTCGCTCTTTTTAAACATGATATGATGAAGAGAACTCATAATTTCAGCAAAAGCTGCAGGACCACCCCAGTGAGCAGCTGCTCCACCGATCACAGCATGTTGATCCATAAGTGCTACAAGAGCTCTTGTTACAGCTGGATCAGCAAGTTCCTCTCCTGAGTTCAGTTTAACGGTATAGCGAGGCTTCTCTGTAGGTGCTTTGGCAAGTTTATTTTTAATTTTTAAAGGCTTTAATTCCATTTCTTATTCTCCACTCCGTTGAATACATAGATAATCTAACATTTCCAGATATTGATGGCCATTTGAAAACAAGTACTGATTTTTGTTGTCGATATTCATGAAAAATTTTAACAAAAAGTGCTCAAGAAAATTTTAATATTTTTATAAAGAAAGTGGGGCAAGAGCATTTAAAATTTGGTGATGAGGTTGTGTACAATGGTTTTTGCATGTGGCGTTATTTGATTTACTTATGACTCTTTGTGTTGTTTGTTTTTATTTGAAGACTTTTGATGCTTAGCGTTTTTAACAAATCCATACATTATTTGTTCTTACGATTTCCATTAGTTAACATGTTCTTCTAGCGGGTGCACTTATGGAATCATTAATAACTACAGATCAATATATTGGTGGAGAATTTGTTTCAGGAGGGGAGAGTGAATCTCTCGTTATTAATGACAAGTATTCACAAGAATTCATGGCAGAAATTAGTTTTTGCTCAGACTTTCAACTTGAAAGCGCGATAAAAAAGTCTTTTCTGGCGTTTGAAAAATATAAGAAATTTTCAAAGAATGATCGCTCTCAACTGCTCTACGATTTATCTGACAAGCTACAAGAGAGTAAGGAAGAGTTTGCAGATTTAATTTGTCGTGAGTCTGGTAAACCGATCGATTATGCTCGTGTTGAAGTTGAGCGTTCAATCGAGAACTTACGAAATGGTGCTCGTTATGTAACGATGCCTTTTGAGGAAAATATAACGTTTGATAATGGATTAAGAGGAATAGTCGAAAGGCAACCAATTGGGCTCGTCGCAGGTATAACTCCATTTAACTTTCCCCTAAATTTAGCGCTTCATAAAATCATACCGTGCCTTGGAGTAGGGAATCCTATATTTATCAAACCATCTCCTTATACTCCGCTTACAATCTTAGCTTTTGCTAAACTTGTTTCTCAAACTGCGCTTCCTGAAGGGATGTTAAATATAATTATTGCAGAAGATAGTGTTGCACAAACCTTAGTGAAAGATGATCGCTTTAAGTTCCTTTCATTCACTGGATCTGATAAAGTTGGATGGAAGCTTAAAGAGATGTGCCGAAAAAAGAAAGTTGCTCTTGAATTAGGTGGTAATGCTGCCTGCATTGTTGATAGTTTTGATGATATTGAAGAGGTTGCGCAAAAAGTTTGTCATGGCTCTTTTCTCTATTCGGGACAAATTTGTATTTCTACTCAAAGGGTCTTTGTCGATAATTCATGCTTTGATGAATTTCTTTCACTACTTATTGATGAAAGTGAAGAAATCAAATGTGGTGATCCTTCTAATGAAAATGTAATTGTGGGTCCATTAATTGATGAAGTTCATCTTGAGCGAATTCATGAAATGGTGACCGAGGCTATCAATGATGGAGCAGACCTCTTACTTGGAGGTCATATTTTAGATGAAGAAAGAAATCTTTATGCTCCGACAATTTTAACAAATACAAGTCCAGATATGCGCGTGGTTCGTGAAGAAGTTTTTGGTCCAGTTGTTTGTGTTGAAAGAACAGATGCTTTTGAAGAAGCGGTTGAACTTGTTAATGATTCACGTTATGGATTACAGGCTGGAGTTTTTACAAAAGATATCGATAAAATGAAGTATGCATTTGAACATTTGGAAGTTGGAGGCGTAATTATCAATAACGTTCCAGGCTTTCGAGACGATTCAATGCCTTATGGTGGAATAAAAGATTCTGGAATAGGTAGAGAGGGTTATAAATATGCCCTTTCTGAAATGAGTGAGCTTAAGCTAATGGTTCTTTAGTGAACGATGTAAGGATAAGAGATGAAGTTATTTACTGTGTTTATGAGTTTTCTGTTTATTTCTCAAGGAGCAAATGCTCTCCCTGATTGGAGCGCGAGCGCAACTGTTAAACCAGGTGAAACCAGAGAGAATATCTATAACTTACCATATGAGGATTTTGTAAGTATTAAAGAGAAGGGTATTATTCACGCTCTTGTTTACCCTGTTAATATTTCGGGTCTTCTTGTGCCTTATGAGCCGATGATGAACTTTTTTGAATCTCGTAATGAGGACCTTTTAAAAATTATTCTTTCTCGTTTAGGGGAAACAGCAATGGGGATAAAGAGTGAGCAGGACCTCTATAAATGGTTAGGTCTTAATAAGTACAACGACGAAAGTGCTACTGGGATTTATCGAATCCCATATCCAGATGGAGAAAAGCCTTCTTACTATATGGGTGCAAGTATAATTGATACTAAGTGGGGAAAGGGGCTAACTTTTAGCTGTGCTACTTGCCACTCTGCCAATCTTTTTGGCACAAGTGTAATGGGACTTACAAATAAAGTTGTGAAGGCAAATAAGCTTTTTGTGAAGGCCAAGCAAGTTCTTCCTTTTGTACCATCGCGTCTTTTTCAACAGGTTGGTGATGCGACAGAAAGAGAAAGACAGATGTTAAAAAGAACAAAGAGAAATCTCTTCGCTGTAGGTGTAACAGATCCTCAAGTTGTTGGGCTTGATACGTCTCTTCCTCAGGTTGCTCTTTCGTTGTCCCGTCGAAATAAGGATGCTTACGCAACAAAGAGTAAGTACTTTCAAACTTTTCCTAGAAGAAATGCCTTGAATAAAGATATTGCTGATTCGAAACCAGCTGTTTGGTGGAATTTAAAATA
>CAWUIU010000389.1:0-3593 GCA_963922285.1 uncultured Oligoflexia bacterium
ATTTTTTGATATTATTAAAGTACCGATTGAAGATATGTCTTGTCAGCAACTGATTGATCGGTTTCGTCTTTGATTACGCGATGCAAATGTTTCTGTTAAGCCTATAATTTCTAGACGGTTAGTTCTTTATTTCCTATTATTTCACATTCTTAAACTAGCTAGAAGCCTATAAAAGGAATCTTTGTGAAATCGATAGCAATTTTATTATTTAGTATAAAAGCAATAGCATTTGATCTTTCAATTGTTGCCGCAAATTCAAAACACAATATAAATCTACCAATGAGAGTTTTCTATACGGATATCTCTCCAAAAATAAATAATCATGGTGATATTGTTTTTCAATTTATAGGCTTAGAAAACTCATATGCTGAGTATGGAATTTTTCTCCAAAAATATAATGAGTCTAGAGGTAGAATTTTAGAAGTCTTACCTAAGAATGAAGTAATTTCAGATCTATCCTTCAATGACAACGGAAGCTTACTTTATAGTGTTCATGATAACTCACGAACATTAAGAGTCGTCAAAAGAAATATTAATGACGATACCAATCAGACTGTCTTTAATCTTGACGATCAATTAACGACTCTTCAATTATCTAGTCTTAATGAGGTAGGTAGTTTTATGTATCGAGATTTTACAGATAATAAGCGCACACTTTCACTGTATGACGGTTCCCAGGTGAGCTCGTGGTTAAAAGAGAGTGACTTTATTAATAAACGACAGGTTAATTATATCCATTCTCCAGAGCTAAAGGGTGAATATGCCATATACAAATTACGTTACGGCAAGATCGGAAGTTATTCTAAGTCTGATGGACAAGAACTCTATATAAGAAATATTCAAACTGGAAGAGTTAAGCTTATTGCTTCTTCTCGTAATAGAAACCCTAGCTCAAAATTAGCTAATATTTCAAATCACTTCATGGTTAACTCTCATAAAGAATATGTCTATCTTGCAAAAATTGATAACAAGAGAGTTATCAAATCTAATGTACATGGAATAGTTCAAACTCTTACAACTGAAGGCGACTTTTTCAAAAAAATAGACTCATTTTCTCCAACGCTGAATGATAACGGAGACATACTTGTTCGGGGACAGTTTTTTGATGGATATGGATTAGGTCTTTATAAAAAAGACCTAAAGAAGTGGAAAAGAATTAAACTAAGTGGGCGAGTGATTAAACTTAAGAATAAAATCTATACAATTGTTAGAAATGGACAGGGACTTCTATTGAAAGGTCGACCAGACATGAATAATCGCGGTCAGATTGTTATAAATACATATCTAAAAGTCAAAGATGACCCACGTTTTGAAGGAATTATTAGGTTAGATCCTTAGTTAGGTAAATTATGCTCTTAAAAAGAAAAGATAAGATTACAAAGAAATATGATGTTGTTGTTATTGGATCAGGGCTTGCTGGTCTTACTGCTGCAAATAAACTTGCACGTGATGGAAGAAGTGTTCTTTTACTTGAAGCACATAATAAATTAGGTGGTTTTGCAACTTGGTTTAGAAGACCTGCTAAAGAAGGAGAAAGACACATTTTTGATGTTTCTTTACATGGTTTTCCGTATGGAATGGTTAAAACATGCCGTAGATATTGGTCTAAAGAAATTGCTGATTGTATCGAACCTGTTGAGAAAATTCGTTTTATCAATCCTCAATTTGATATTGAAACAGCTTTTACGAGAGAAGATTATATTAGAATCTTAGTCGAAGAATTTGGTCTTAAAGAAGATGAAGTCATAGGATTTTTTAAAGAACTTCGTGAAATGAATTTTTATGATGATGAGGCTATGAATAATGAACAACTTTTCGATAAGTATTTTCCTGGTCGAAATGATGTTGTTAGATTCTTACTTGAGCCTATTGCTTATGCAAATGGCTCGACATTAGAAGACGAAGCAATCACATTCGGTATTGTGTTTTCAAACTTCATGAATAAAGGTGCGTATATCTTCAGAGGTGGAACAGACAAGCTTATTAGAATGATGAAAGATGAGCTTATTGGTAACGGTGTCGATGTTAAGCTCCATGCTCTTGTGGATGAAATATTGGTTGAAAATGGTACTGCTATAGGTGTTAGATTAGGGGATGAAATAGTTTATGCAGATAGTGTTATCTCAAACTCGTCTCTTCATAACACAATTTTTAAAATGATTGATCAAAATCATCTTGCACCTGATTTTATTGAGAAGGCTAAAAAGGTTAGAGTCAATACATCGAGTTGTCAGGTTTTTATGGGACTTAAAGAAGGGGAGTCTATTCCTGATGTAGGTGAGCTAATTTTCTATAGTGAATCTAAAAAATTTGATACAGACCTTATTCTATCACCGAAAGCTCATTCTCAAACTTTTTCAATTTACTACCCTTCAATGAGGCCACATCTTACGCAAAAGTATGCAATTGTTTCTAGTATGAATGCACGCTGGGAAGACTGGGTAAACTTAAGTGAATCAGAGTATAATGAACGAAAAAAATACTTAATAAATAATGCGATTGAGACCGTTGATAAAATCATTCCTGGAGTGAAAGAAAAAATAGAACATGTAAATTGCTCGACACCATTAACGGTTAAAAAATACACTCATCATCATTTTGGCTCTAGCTTTGGGACTAAGTTTGAAGGGTTAGAAGTATCTAAAGAATTAACTAATCAAATTAAAGGGTTGTATCACAGTGGATCAGTTGGAATTATTATGTCTGGTTGGTTAGGTGCTGCTAATTATGGTGTCATTCAAGCACATGAACTAAATGGTTATTTAGATAAACTTAATACAAATGAACAACAAGAGAGTATTCATGTTTAATTTCAAAGAAAGAGTTGCCATTGTTACGGGCGGTACGAGAGGTATTGGTAAAGGCATTAGTGAATCGTTTTTACAAAATGGTGCAAAAGTAATTTCCACATATACGAGTAATGATGATGCAGCAAACGCATTTAAAGATAGTTTAGGTGAATTAGGAAGTAGTCTTATACTTAAGAAGTTCGATGTCTCTAATAGTGATGCCGTCGATAGCTTTTGGAATGAAATTCTAACTGAATTACCTAAAATTGATTTTCTCGTTAATAATTCAGGTATAAGAAAAGATAATTTATCCCCTGTAATGCCAGATGAAGATTGGGATAGGGTTCTTGATGTAAACTTATCCGGAACATTCTATATGACGAAAAGAGCAGTTAAGCATTTTATGGGGAATCGTTTTGGTCGAATAATCAATATGAGTTCAATTGGTGGTACTCTTGGTTTACCTGGTCAAGCAAATTATGCTGCTTCAAAAGCGGGGCAAATTGCAATGACAAAAGCTATCTCAAAAGAAGTCGGTAAGAAAGGGATTACGATAAATAACGTTTGTCCTGGATTTATTGATACTGAATTAATCTCTGATCTTCCTCCTGAACAAATCAAAGAATACAAGAAGTCTGTACCAATGAAGAGATTTGGTACGGTTGATGATGTCGCTAACGCGGTATTGTTTTTAGCAAGTGATAAGGCATCTTACATTACTGGGACAAGTATTGATGTGACAGGTGGTTTATAGTGAATAAAATTAACGTAAAAGATCTTATACCACAAAGAGATCCTTTTTTG
>CAWUIU010000390.1:0-3589 GCA_963922285.1 uncultured Oligoflexia bacterium
AAATTGTCAGTTTCATAATAGAACATGTATGATGTCTCTAATGGAACCATATAATACAAAAATCGAATCAATTGGAGTTATGCGTCTATCGGCCCTAGGGGACGTTGTTTGGACTATTCCAATGGTAAATAAGCTAAAGAGAAAATATCCAAATGCTAAGATCGTATACTTTTGCTCAGCGCCATTTGATCAAGTGATAAGTATGGTCTCTGGAATTGAAGTTGTTTTATTAAAGAAGCCACGTTCATTTTTTGATTATATTGAGTTAAAAAAAGAATTATCTTTTTATGAGTTTGACATTCTCTTGTGCACGCAAGCTAACTTAAGAGTGAATCTTCTTTATTCATTTATTAACGCCAAAAGAAAAATTGGATTTGATAAAATACGAGGTCGTGATCTCCAGTTTTTATTTATTGATAAGAAAATTGATTTTGCAAAGGAGCATTCACTAGAGGCCTTCAATCGTTTTGCAAAAGAATTAAATTGTGATGATATTATCGATTATCAATTAGATGTCCCCGAAAATAATTTTGAATTAGATGAAAGCTATATCGCGATTCATCCCAAAGCTAGTGCAGCTAATAGAACTTGGTCTATTCGCTCATATATTGAATTAATTACAAAAATTCAAAATGAAATGAATTATAATGTCGTCTTAACTGGTGGACCTGGAGATGAAGATATTGTTGATCAAATTTTAAAAAAAATAGATCAGCAGACAATTATTAATTTATGTGGAAAAACTTCTATCCCACAACTTGCAAGTGTTTTTAAATCAGCCTCTGTTGTCATTGCATGTGACTCTGGTCCCATACATTTAGCAAATGCAGTTGGATCTAAAGTCATTGGCCTCTATGTTTCTTTACCAACATATTACACTGGACCTTATGGTCAAGAAGAAAATTGTATTGATATGTATGAAGAGGGACTGAAAAATTATTATCAGCTTTCAGTTGAAGACAACTGGCGAAAGCGAGTTAAAGTTGATGGTATGATGAATTTAATTAAAGTCGAAGATGTATTTTTAAAGCTTAAGAATATTCTTTCTTAAATGTCGTTATACTTGCCAAAGATTTCTTTAATTTTGTCTTCTTCAAGGTTTAAACCAACAGCACCAACTTCCATAAGATAAATTTTTAAAATATCGAGCTCTGTTGATCCTTCAATTCGCGACTGAAGAAGTTCAAGAATTTTACCTTCTTTTTCTTCGATCATTTGCCCAAGCATCGAGTCAGTTCCTCTGTTAAGATACCAAAGCATAAAAAGATATGGATTTTTCTTGGTGATAGCAGTGATCTTTGTAACTCTTTTTTCAAGACCTAATCTCTCAGTGTAATCACCATAGATAGTATGCAGCATATAATGAAAGGCTTCATGGAGTAGGCTTTCTTTTGTACTACCAAAGTAATAGTAGATAAGCGTACGAGTGACAGAGGCTTCTCTTGAAACCTGAGAAATCGACCATTTTAAATGGCCTTTTTGAACTTCAAGTCTTAGGAGTACGTCACAAATTCTGAAGTACTTGTCTTTTTCAAGTTCATTAATTTTTGAGTTAACGCCTGCGTGGGTTGTCATTTCTGTATTTGTCTCTTCCATAGACTCAATAATATCATGTGATAGTGGGATATCATGATTAAGTGAAATATCTACAAAGTGACTAAGAAATTGACTCTTCAAGCTCCTCTAAGAGACCAGAAGGAAACTCTCTTTGTAATGAATCGAGTATCTGGTCGAGTTGTTCATGAGTTCTCGCGCCACATAAGATTGAACTGACCTCTGAATGACTTAGATTATAGTGAAGAGCCAAATCAAGACCATTTAAGTTATTGTTTTTTAGTAGCGGTAGCAAAACTTCCATCTTTTTATAACGTTCATCTTTATCAATTGCCTTCCACCACGGGGCCCAGCTACGACAATCAGAATTGTCATAACTTCTTTGCTTATTCACTCGACCAGTAAGTATGCCTTTATCAAGGGTTCCCCAGCTCATAAAAGCGACATTCTTTTCGCGTGCTATCTTCATAGAAGTATCAATGCTCTGCCTTTGAAAAAAATTAAGCTCAGACTGTAAGCATTCAACTTTTTCAACCTCAGAAGCTTTAGAGAAATCCTCTTCATGAGAGTTGCATAGGCCAATATGCTTAATTCTCCCTTCAAGTTTAGCCTTTGCCAAGACTTCGATTGGTTTTCTGATATCTACTTTTTTATCTGGCCAGTGAACCATATAGAGGTCGATATAATCGCTATCGAGATCTCTCAAACTTTGTTCGAGCATTTTATGCGTTACCGCCGGGTCATTCGTCATATCCACACGCATATTAGAGTGCCAAGTCACACCCGACTTTGAAATAATAAAAGAATCTTCTCTTTTATCTTTTAGTGCCTTTCCTATTCTTCTTTCTGACTCACCGAATCCATAGATGGGAGCAGAATCAAAAACTCTAACTCCTCGCTCATGAGCATAATTGATGAGAGAAATAGCATCCTCTCTAGAGATATCACCAAAACCATAACCACCTGAATTACCTGAAATGCTTGCACCGCCAAATGCTAGTTTTGAGTACTGATCGTCGCCTAGAAATTTCATTTTCACCTCATGGTTGGATTGGTATGATTGTCTCTATATACACAAGAATAGGAGACAGAGCATGGATAGTAAATCTTATATTTCAGATGCAATTAGAACAGAATCAAGAGACTTTGATACAATGAACGCGAGACTTAATGACGATGGATTAAAAAGGCTCCTCCATGCAGGTATTGGTCTATCTACAGAGGGTGGAGAGTTTCTTGATGGACTTAAAAAGCATATCTTCTATGGAAAAGAACTTGATCGAGTTAACCTCGCTGAAGAGCTGGGGGATATCTTTTGGTATTTAGCAATTGCTAGTGATGAACTAGGAATTGAGTTTGAAACGGTGATGAATCGAAATATTGAAAAACTACGCGCTCGTTATGGTGAGAAATTTACTGAACAAAGAGCAGAAAATCGTGATCTTGATACAGAAAGAGAGATCCTTGAAAAACAGTCTTTTAACTAGTTGGCATTGATAACTTTAGATAGAGAACGATTTCTCTGTCTATTGTTTGAACACTATTATAATTTCTTCAAAACATTGTATTCTCAATAGAATTATTTGTTATTCTTACTCAAACGAACTAATACATTGGAGATTATTATGAAAAACTTATTTATTATTTGCCTACTTGTGCCATCGTTTTCATTTGCGATATTTTCCTCTAATTCATCTTATTGTGATAAGAATTTTTCAGGTGAAGAGGAGTTGGCATGTTCGTTAGGATTTGAATCAACCATAAGAAATGCTGATTTAGATGCAGATCTTACTCTTGTTGATAATATCAAGGCAACGCTAGAAGAATGTGAAGGATTATATGAAACACAGGGAATAGATAAAACATATGCTACTGCGGTTAAGATTCAGACTGTCGTTGATGATGGCGATCTTGCAAAATCCTATGGAGCTTATTCAATGCTTAGGAAACTGACTGTAAAACAACAGGCGGCTTGTAAGATGGGTGTGAGAACAGCAGGTCTTATTTTAAAGAAATATCAATAGATAACTTTCGT
>CAWUIU010000391.1:0-3584 GCA_963922285.1 uncultured Oligoflexia bacterium
TAAAGGTATAAAATTCTACTATGCAAATAGTCTACAAAAACTTTCACGATTTTACTTCCGGTATAGGAAAAATAATAATTAAAAATATTGCTGGTCTTGGAAAGATTTGTGCTTATCTCGTGAGTTTTTTCTATTGGGCTGTCAAACCTCCATTTCGTTGGAAGTTGCTATTTGAGCAACTCCACTTTATCGGCAATAAGAGTATTTTTATAATTACTCTTGCCGGATCTTTTACGGGGATGGTTATGGCTTATCAAACTTACTTTGGCTTTCAACTTATCAACATGGATTCTCTTGTTGGTCCCGTAACAGCTATTTCGTTGGCAAAGGAGTTAGCTCCAGTTCTCACTGGATTAATTGTAGCGGGGCGTGCTGGAGCAGCAATGGCGGCGCAAATTGGAACGATGAAGGTAACTGAACAGATTGATGCTCTAGAAGTTATGGGAATAAATAGTGTTCAGTACTTAGGTGTCCCTCGAATTATAGCAGGAACTCTCGCTGTGCCAATGCTTAGTATTTTCTTTTTATTCATTGGAAACTTAGGTTCTTGGATTGTCGGAACGAAAGCATTAATGATTGATGAAGCAATATATTTTTCTAAAGTTAGTGATTTTATGTTTTTAAGTGATCTTCAGCAGGGGATTATTAAGGCTACTTTCTTTGGCTTTATTGTCTCTGTGATTGGTACTTATTTTGGCTTTTCTGTAACTAAGGGAGCAGAAGGAGTGGGGAAAGGTACAAACTTCGCAGTTGTTTGGGGAATGATCTCTGTACTCGTCATCGACTATTTTTTAACAAGTTTTCTTATTAGAATTTTATAAAGGGTATGGATGCTAACATTTGAGAACTCAGCTGTAGAAATCAGAGAGTTAACCAAAACATTTTCGAATCATACAGTTTTAAATAAGCTAAACTTTGATATAGCGAAAGGTAAAATTACGACTATTCTAGGCTTTTCAGGGGCTGGTAAGTCGACACTTTTAAAACATATTCTTGGTCTTCATAAGCCAACGAGTGGTATGATAAAAGTTTTAGGTAATGATTTATCAAGTTTTAACGAAGTTCAGCTTAGAGAATTTCGTCAAAACTTTGGAATGCTTTTTCAATATGCTGCTCTTTTTGATTCGCGTAGCGCTTTTCAGAATGTGACTTTCCCTCTCGAGGAGTTTAGCACTCTTGGTAAAAATGAGAGAGAAGAAAAGGCTTTTAATCTTCTGAAGTCTGTTGGTTTAGAAGAGATCTCATATCATAAACTGCCAAGTGAGTTGTCAGGTGGTATGAGAAAGAGAGTTGGGCTTGCCAGGGCATTGGCCCTAAGTCCTAAAATCATGCTATATGATGAACCGACAACAGGCTTAGATCCTATTACAACTAAAATGGTCAACAATTTGATTGTTGAGACTGGTGAAATACATAAAGAAAACGAATTGAGTTCTATAATTATTTCACATGATGTTGAAGCAACGCTGAAAATTTCCGACTATGTGGCTTTTTTAAATCGTGGTAATATTGTTGAATACTTACCAGCAAAAGAATTTGCTAAATCTGAACATCCATTAGTTCAGGAGTTTATCAACCTCTAAGGAGAGAGGAAGAATGAATGAATTTAAAGTAGGCCTAATGGCATTAGCCTCAATGATTGCGGTTGTCATTATGTCTTTGGTTATAACTTCTAATCAGTCTGGTTTTGGTGACTATGTTACTTACCGAACAATCATCAATGACGCCTCTGGAATTTTTCCTAAAACTCCTATTCGTGTAGCGGGTATCAATGCAGGTAGAATTAAGAAGATAGAACTTCAAGGTAACAAGGCAATGATTACTTTTGAGGTTTTGAAGAGAGTTAAAATTACTGAGAACTCGATTTTAAAAATTAAGGCAGTGGGTTTTCTTGGAGATAAATATCTTGAAGTTTATGTTGGAAATTCTGAAAATAGATTAAGTGAAAACTCTTTCATTGACTCTAAAGAAGGTGGTGGTGTTGAAGCACTAGTTAAAGACTCTGGTGAAATCCTAAAAGATGTTAAAATTATAGTTAAAAGTCTAAAAGATTCTTTTGTTCCAACAGGTGAAGAACCATCTATGAAAGTAATTATGCAAGATGTAAAAGAGCTTGTTGCTAATACTAAAGAAGTAACCTCTTCATTAAAAAGAGTTATGTCTGGTAACGAAGAAAAGCTTAATAACATGATTGCAAATATGGAAGCCTTCTCTGAAGAACTTTCGTATCACATGGATAAAAATGAGCCCGATAGTGCCATGGCCGATGTAAAGAATATTTTAGGTCGTACTGATAAGATGATGGGCGATTTAGAAACAATTGTTCGTGATATCAGAAATGGAAAGGGAACAGTTGGTAAATTATTAGTTGAAGAGGAAATTGCGGACGAAGTTAAGCAAACTCTTGCTGGTGTAAAGAAAATGGTGAGCCGAGTTGATAATATCAGAACTGAACTCTCTATTTATACAGGTGCAAACGTAACATCTGGCGATGGTGAGAGTGAGTTTGGACTTAAAATTTATCCTGCGCCTGAAAGATTTTACTTACTTGGTCTAAGAACTTCTGAGTTTGGTCCTGAAAGTGAAGAGCTTAAAACAACAATTACAAATGGAACTACTGTAGAGACAATCGAGAAGAATAGAAACAAAGATACATACCGATTTAATGTACAGGTTGGACGTGTCATACAGGATTGGACATTTCGTGGTGGTTTAATTGAATCGACAGGCGGTTTTGGCGTTGACTATCAGTTTAAGAGAATTAGTACGACATTGTCAGCTGAAATTTTTGACTATAGAGATGACTTCGGTCCAAATATTAGATTTACAGGTGATATAAGAATTTGGAATGTTATATTCGGACAAGCACAGGTTGAGGATGTACTTAATAGTACAAACTTTATTATTAGTGCTGGATTAAAGTTCACAGATGAGGATCTAAAAGGTCTCATAGGATTCTTCTTATAAAATATTATGAATAGAACTTGGCTTATTAGAACAAAGAAAAATAAAATTTTAGGACCTTTATCAAAGGAAAAGGTTTTTGAATTGTATGAGTCAAGAGACTTGACAGAGAATGATGAAATTTGTTCGGGTAATGGTTATTGGTTTTGGATAAAAGAAAAAGAACTAGTTAAAAAGTATCTACTTGGAGACACAGAACAATCATTCAACCCTGTATGTGAAGCGCAAACAGTACTCGTCAATGGTAGTTCTGGCTCAGTTTTAGCTAAGCAGCCTGAAAAAAAAAAAGATAATACCCAAGTTTTAAAAACTCCTCAAGAGTTATTAAAAAAAGATACTGATGACATTTTAATTCCTTCCGAAGAAGATTTAGATTATCCAGACGAAAATTTTGTAAATGAATTGAAAGACCGAAAAGAAATTTTTGAAAGTAGTGCTAGCGTAAGCACTGCAGCAAAAAACAAAGATAGGAAGGTTACAAAAAATACTTCATTAAAAATAGATAAAGAAGAGATCGTTCTCCCCACTGAAGATGATCTGAGTTATCCTGATGAAGTAAATACTGAAAAAAAAAAAGCTAAAGTCTGATTCTACGGATTATCATGCAAGAAAAAAGAAAA
>CAWUIU010000392.1:0-3578 GCA_963922285.1 uncultured Oligoflexia bacterium
GCTAGAAATCGATCTAAATATCTCTTAAACATTATTTCAGCTTCAAAACTATCAACGTCATATTCGTCTACTTCAAGTTCCATTTCGACTTCATATCTACCAGCATTAATTCCAACATCTAGCTTTGCTGAATTAGTATAAAGGCTTGCTTCCGTATTCCAATATGCATCCGTATCTTTTGTCATATACGGTCCCCATTTCATCTGATCAGCTCTAAGCTCCTCGTCTTGTTCAAATCCTTCGTACTTAACAAGTCGAGCCATCCCCATTTTCATGTGATACAGGTTATGACAATGTAAAAACCATATTCCCGGCTCATTAGCATGAAACTCTATTGTTACCGTTTTCATAGGAGCAACATCAACAGTATGCATCAGAGGAGAATAATCTCCTTGTCCGTTTAATACTCTGAAAAAGTGCCCATGTAAGTGCATCGGATGATGCATCATCGTTTTATTGATGTATCTAAAAGTAATAACTTCATTTTCTCTAATTGTAATATATTTATCTTCCGTAAATGGCTTACCATTAATATGCCAAGTATAACGTTCCATATCTCCAGATAGCTCTAAATCAATCACCTGAGCTCTAACTAGACTATCATCAAAATTAGACTTCTCTACCGACTTTAACATTTTGTACTTTAACTGATTTGTCTTTCCAGGCATTGGCATAGGCATAGGCATATCATGATCGTCTCCCATTGAGTTCATCTCATGATTCATACCACTATGATCTCCATGTCCACCGTCATCATCTCCGTGTCCATCACCGTGATCCATATCACCATGATCCATTTCATACGTAGATAATGGAATTTTAACAGGAGCCATTTCCATTTCACCCATTCCAAACATTAAACTTGCAGATCCAGTTCTGTCTTGGGCAGTAATCTTTGCTTCAAATTTTTTCATCATGTGTGGTACTTGAAAGATGACATCATAAGTCTCTGCAATACCTACAAGTAATTCATTCACCTTTACCGGCTGAACAGGCATTCCATCTTTTGTGATAACTTTGAAGTTTCTATTATTACCTATATTAAAATAAAAATAAGTTGAAGCAGAAGCATTAATAATTCTAAATCTAACTTTTTCTCCATGTCTTACATTCTTAAGCATTGATTTAAGTTTTCCATTTATCAAGTATGCATCATAACCTACATCACTAAAATCCATTGGTCCCATTCTCGATATTTCTCCATCAAGATAATCTTTAAAATCACCATTTTGAATTGATCCAATAACTGTGCCTAGGAAATCTTTTTTTAGAAGATGTGCATTTTTTATTTGATCTTCTTCAGATAGACTTTCGACGTAGTTTTTTACAACTGCTTTTTTCATGTCACTCTTTTTAAGCCCATAATAGTGACCATCTTTTTTAAGATTATAAAGAACATCCATAGGGTGTTCATCTACCCAATCACTCATTACAAAAACTAAATCATGATCAACCTCTTCAATAGGTTGATCTTCTTCAATTACAATTGCTCCATAAAGTCCACGTTGTTCCTGTAATTGTGTATGAGAGTGGTACCAATAAGTTCCTGTATGTCTAATTGGAAATCTGAATATATGTTTTGACTTAGGTTCTATTATTTTTGTATTTGAAAACTGAGGTCCATCTTGTTTGTATGGTACTAGTAAACCATGCCAATGAAGAGTTGCGGGTTCATCTGTATCATTATGAACAGTGATAACAGCCTCATCTCCTAACCTAAATCTAAGGGTTGGTGCTGGGATAGCTGCTTCCTTCGGAGTTGGAAATGTTTGTGAAATTCCCAAGGCATGCTTTACATCCTTTCCTGTGAAGTTTGCTGTGATATTTTTGATTCTTAAGTCATAAAATCTCTCAGCTGCATAAGAATTCACAGCAAAGAGAAAAGTTAATAGAAAGAAAACACTCTTATTAAGGTATCGCTTCATTAAGTTCTCCAAATTTAATTTAAACCTAATAGATGATACCTTAAAAAGGCAAAGTACCCCCCACCCCTATGATCAAGTTACATACTTGTATATATTTTGGTCAGTACTAAGTATCTAAAATCATATTAACTTTCTAATTCTAAGACTATTTGAAACAACAGAAATACTACTCAGGGCCATAGCTATACTTGCTAAAACAGGTGGCATCATTGGACCGCCAAAAACAACTAGGATACCTGCTGCTACCGGAATTAATAATGTGTTGTACACCATAGAGAGAAAAAGGTTCTGTTTTATAATTTTCATTGTTCCCTCAGAAAGTTCAATGAATTCAAGAGCTTTTGAAAGGTCTCCCTTTACAATTGTTACATCAGAGGCATTTATCGCCACATCTGTCCCAGTTCCCATGGCCATGGAGAGATTCGCTTTAGCTAAAGCTGGAGCATCATTAACCCCATCTCCAACCATAGCAACGATTTTCCCTTCAGATTGAAGTTTTTCTAATTGTGTAGACTTTTCAAGAGGAAGCGCATTAGCTACAAAGTGATCAATCCCTAATTCTTTAGATACTGATTCAGCAATTATTTCATTATCACCTGTTATCATCCAAGTTTCGACTCCCCTTCTCCTTAATTGTGTTATTGTTTCTTTTGACGAACTTTTAATCTTATCACCAATAATAATTGAACCGACATGAATTTTATTTCTCGCTATAAATACAAAACTTCCTACTTCGCTTAAAGAAAGACTCTTATCAAGAGTTACGTCATTTTCTCTCAATAGCTTTTCATTACCTATTAAGTAATCTTTTCCACCTATTTCAGCTACTAAGCCTTTACCTTTTATGACTTCAAAACTGTCAGGTTCAGACAAATTAAGTTTTTCTTCTTTAGCATACTTAACAATTGCCTTTGAAAGGGGATGCTCTGAAAATTGCTCTATTGAAGCAACTTCACTTAGAATAGTTTTATCATTATCCTTAATACTAACAGCAACAACTGATGGCTTCCCTTCAGTAATCGTTCCTGTTTTATCAAAGATTATTGTATTAATACCAACTGCTTTTTCTATTATATCTCCACCACCAATCAATAACCCCTTTAGCGAGGCTCTACCCGTCGCAACAACTACAGCAGTTGGTGTTGCAAGACCAAGAGCACATGGGCATGCAATAACAAGAACAGCAATGAAATTAGAGACAGCGTTTCCCCATACAGGCATAGGTCCAAAAAGAAACCAAGAAATAAAGGTAATAATAGAGATAGCGATGACTACAGGAGTAAATATAGAGCTAATTTTGTCTGCATACTTTTGAATCTCAGGCTTCGAATTTTGTGCCTGTTCCACGAAATTTATTATTTGAGATAGAAAAGTAACATTTCCTACTTTTGTAGCTCGGTACTCAATAATACTATCACCGTTAATTGTTCCAGTGAAAACAGGGTCACCTGATTGTTTGGATACTGGAATTGGTTCTCCAGAAATCATTGATTCATCAATAGCCGATTCACCTTTAACAATTTTCCCATCTACAGGAAACTTCTCCCCTGGCTTAACTCTAATAATATTGCCGACTTTCACATCCTCAATTCTAACTTCTTTTAACTCACCTTCAATAACAAGAGTTGCATTTTTCGAACTTAATTGAAAAAG
>CAWUIU010000393.1:0-3568 GCA_963922285.1 uncultured Oligoflexia bacterium
AGATGTTCTTATAATTAGTGATGAAATTTACTATGAATTAAATTACTTTGATCCTAAGCCTACTTACTTCTATCAACATGATCAGACACTTCTAGAGAGAACGATTATTATGGATGGAGTATCTAAAAGCTTGGCATCTACCGGATTACGTATAGGCTATGCTATTGGACGCGCCGACATTATTTCTGCGATGACAAAAATGCAAAGTCATACCACGAGTGGTGCGAATTCTCTTGTGCAAAAGTCACTTCTCAAGTTTGATCTTGATAATATTGATGAATATTTAAAGCCAATTAAGTCACATTTAAGAGATAATTCACAGGTTTTAAAAGATCTCTTTAGAGAAAAGAATCTTTCAAAGTCTTGGTACCAAACAGTATCGGCATTTTATTTCTTTGTTGATTTCTCCGAAGCTCCGATTATCGAAAGCTATCGCAAGAATGAAGATGATAAAGGAGACTATTCGACACAGATTTGCCAGGATCTTCTTGAGCAAAAAGGTCTGGCAATGGTTCCAGGTGAAGCATTTGGCTCACCTAATTGCGCAAGGTTAAGCCTTGTACCACCTAAGGAATCGTTCACAGAGGCTATAGAATTACTTACTGATGCTTTAATGGGCTAGAGTTACCTTCTATTTTTCGTTTAAAGGATAAGAGATAATATTCAGGTGAGTCTTAAAGGAGACGGCTTGAATAAATTCATGCTTTTAATATTATTATACGTTCTTATTTCATGTGGTGCTTCGGATGAAGAAGAACTTGTTGACGCGAAGACCAGGGCTGAAAATTATCTCACTACAAGTCAGTGTGATGAAGCTCTTGAAGAATTAAATGCCATTGGTTTTAAAAATGATGATGCAGAATACTTAAAGCTCTATGCTTCAACATATGCTTGTTTAGCCGGATATGACACATCAACATTCTTTGGCAGTGATATTACTAATATTGATACTACAAATGTCCTCAGTAGTTTTTCAACTTTTTCATATTCTCAGGGGAGTGGTGGAAGTGGAACAACGGCTTATGACAACTTGCAGATCGCACTCGATACTCTCTTGTATGCTGGAGGTATTGCTCTAACAACAAATCCTTCAAGTACAGAGCGCTCAGCTCTATTTAGTAGTCGTGACTTAGCTGAGATAAATTCACTCGCTTTATACTTAGTTCTCAATCAGTTTGGTGCTTACAATTACTTCTACGGCAATACTAATGCGACAGGAGTTAAAGGTGGTGGTGACGCTGCTGAGTCAAATGTTTGTTTCTTCTCTTACAACGTTGATGGAGGAGGAACTATTGATGGTCATATAGATACAGCTCTAGGGGCTAGCGGAGGTTCTTGCTCCGCAACTGGTCAACAGGGTAAGAATGAATTAAGCAATGGGGGAAATATTGATGTTGCTATCGCTTGTCAGGGAGTCGTTCTCTTTAATAATTTTAGAGATCTTTTAGCCTCAGTTGCCCTTGGAAGTATCACTGATACAGATCTTTCAAGCGTTGATACATTTCTCGAAACAGCATTTGCTACTTTAAGTACATATGGAATATCATTCACCGATTCTTCAATTACGACAGTGAAAAGTCAGACTCGTTGTGAAGCCGACTTTGCAACAAATTATAGAGATTTACAAATTTACTTCGCTTTTTTTATAGAGCTACTTCATAACAAGACATAGGCAGTGAAAAGAGTTTTTATTTTAATATTCATCCTTTCGCAAATTGCAATCAGTGCAAAGGAAGTCGTCTGGCTTGGAAGAAGTCAAAGAGGACTTCTTATGGGAGATGCCTGGACAACATTATCAATGAATGACGAGATGACTCTTTTTTATAATCCAGCTAGTCTTGGAGGAAGTATCGTCATAGGTTTTAATATTTTAAAACAAAGAGTTGTTGTAACGAATGCTCTTGATGAACTCGATCGATTTGAAGATTTTCCAAGTGGTGATGCTGGAGCGATAGCTGATAGAATTCTTGGATTTCCTGTCTTCATCGAAGCTTCGGCATTCCCAACAATAAAGATGCTTAATTTTCAATTCTCTCTCTTTGCTACAAGTAAGACGAGTATGACTTTGAGAAATAAAATTCATCCAAGTCTAGAAGTGGATTATCGCTATGACCGTGGTTTTGTTACGGGCTTTGGCTACAACCTTTGGGGAAGTAGTAAGGGGAGTCGATTATCTCTTGGGTATAGCTTAAAGTATATTCGGCGGGAAGGTTTAAATAATAAATTTGACCTTTTTGGTACCGGCTTACTTGATGATATTTCAAATGGTGTCGAAGATACTGAAGGATTAAGAGATGCTCTTGGCTTTGCTGAGGGAAAGGGCTTTGGTCACGATATTGGTACTGAGCTAGTACTTGGAACAGAGAGAACAAAGTTTACAACAGGTCTATCAATTTTAAATTTAACCGATATGAACTTTAGAAAAACTGGTGGAGATCAAGATGTTCCGAGGCAGGACATGTATGTAAACTTCGGTACCTCTTTTTCTCAAGACTTGGGCCTTTTTGATTA
The DNA here is from genome assembly GCA_963922285.1 of uncultured Oligoflexia bacterium. Classification (GTDB taxonomy): domain Bacteria; phylum Bdellovibrionota; class Bacteriovoracia; order Bacteriovoracales; family Bacteriovoracaceae; genus Halobacteriovorax_A. The sequence goes on from CAWUIU010000393.1 coordinate 2,512, forward strand.
TGCTCTTTCTGTGGATGTGAAACCGCTTAACTCTCACATCGATTTTTTAAGAAAACTTAATGTCGGTGCTAAGTTATCACTGCCTCTTGTTGGTTTTTATGCTGGTTGGAGTGCCGGGTATATTAGCTATGGTGCAGAGTTTAGTCTTTGGCCTATAAATGTTTTAGCTGGCTTCTATAGTGTTGAACTTGGAAGTAGGTACAGAGAGCAAGAAGGTAAGAGAGCATTTATCTACTTTAGTTTACTTGATGTGGAAATCGACGCTTTCTAGTCACTAATCTTTGACATTAGCTTATACATCTCTTGATCTGTAATATTTTGATTTATTTCACCTTAGAAATTTTGAAATATTCTCGGTATAGTTTTAAATTCGATATAGAAATACGAAACAGGATCATGCTCTAGTATTTTTAAATTTTTTTATCTGGTCTCTGCATTTCAACATAATCATCAAAGCTCATACTTTCGTGATTAAAGCAGCAGATTGACATACCCATTGATAGCGGTGCTGCTGTTAGAGCGGGAATTTTTTTTCATTATCTCGGTAGTGACAAGAGCTTTTGATTTTCCAACTGTCTCGATATTCGCCCCATTTTGCCGATTAAAATTTGAATAATCAAAGGTATCAAGATCGGCAATGTGAAAGTTTTGAAAACAAAGTCGAGTAAGAGCAATTGCCTCATCCCCACCGACGCCTCCTAGACCACCAAGCACTATTTTAAAAGTTTTTATCTTGTCTTGTTTTTCTGGTGTAATCCCTTGGAATACTTATTTAACGGTATTTTGAGAGGCTTTCATGAGGAGTTAAGGACAATAAAGTTAAAGAGATTTATAGAAAAGCATTATTATATTCTAATTCCAGGGTTAGATCATCCATTTCATCATATTCTGTAATTTTCTCAAGTAACTTTGGATGATCAGGAGAAGGATACTTTCCTTTTATGGCCTTATATAATTCACGATAGGATTGAATAAGTTTTGTAGCCATTCTCTTTCTTTCTTCTTCTTTAAGACTATAGATGCCTAATTTCTTTCTTAGTTGCTTAAGTTCAAAATT
>CAWUIU010000394.1:0-3527 GCA_963922285.1 uncultured Oligoflexia bacterium
CAGGGCCAACAGTTCCAATACTAGTATAGCGATCAACTGTTGACTGAAGATTTTGCTTCCCCTTTGGCTCGATTTTAGGAAGCTCTAACTCTTCACCTAAGATAGAAGCTAACTCATCGAGAGACATTTCAACATCAAGCTCTTTATTACCTTCGCCCTCACCAGCTTCACCTTGACCAGGTTCACCATTACCATCAACAGGGTCTCCAGCCTGGCCTTCACCTTGCTCAGTTCCACCTTGACTCTTATCACCAAAGATAAAGCGGGGTGTATTAATCGAAGGCATAGGAACTTTAAATTCTCCATCACCTTTAGGTATCGGCATTTCACCTCGTGAGACATATTTCTTTAAGTTGTCTCTGATTTTACCTTTAATGATTTTTCGAAATCTTGAATGATCTCTTTTAATCGGATGATCCACCTTGATCACCTCCTCACTAATTACGACTTAGCGCTATCACCTTTAGCAAAGATACTAGCGACGTATTTAAGAGCATCAGTTGCTGAAATTTCGCAGTAACCATAATTCTTAATAAGCCTAGATTTGATAATATCAATTTTCTCTTGTGAATCCTTGTCCACGACATTAGTCACAAGTGTTGTGAGCTTAATTGCATCTTTTTGATCTTCAAAAAGTTTTAGTTCAAGAGCCTTATGAAGCCTTTCATTCATCTTGTAGTCAAAATGTTTGCCATCACGTGCAAGAGATCCAATATGAATCATAACCTCAGCTCTAAAGACATCTTTACGGCTCTCAGGAATATCAGCTTTCTCTTCAATCGTTCTCATAAATCTCTCATCTGGCTCCTCTAATTTACCAGTAAATTTATTACGAACTTTTTCTTTCTGAGTGTACGCCTTGATATTGTCTACATAATTAGAGCAAAGAGTTTCGATAGCATTTTCATCAAGGCTAATTGCTCTTTGAACATCATTCTTAACAATATCAGTATATTCTTCTCTAACAATAGCTAAGTATTCACGGTACTTATCGAGCTGATCGCCAGAGTTCACTAGTGAATGATGCTTCAAACCGGACTCGAGTTCATTAAAGACCATAAATGGATTTAAAGAACCCGTGTGACCATACTTAACAAGTGCATTAGATATTTTATCTTGAATATATCTCGGAGATATACCTTCAAGTCCTTCTCTGACCGCTTCTTTTCTTAGTTCTTTAACATTCTCTTCGTTATATCCCAGAAGAGTTCTACCGTTATAAAGTTTAAGCTTTTGGATCGTCGTTAGATCAGCCTTTTTAGGCATTTCTAGTCTCGTCATAACTGCCCACATCGCCGCCATCTCTAATGTATGAGGAGCTATATGCACATGAGGTATTTTCTCATTATTAAAGTCTCTTTGATAAATTTTTACTTCATTATCGAGACGAGTAATATATGGAACATCAATTTTAACGGTTCGATCTCTTAATGCCTCCATGAATTCATTATTCTGAAGTTTTCGAAATTCAGGCTCGTTCGTGTGACCAAGAATAACTAAGTCAATATCAGTTTGTGCGAATTTTTTAGGTTTAATAGATTGCTCTTGCGATGCACCTAAGAGATCGTACAGAAAAGCAACATCAAGCTTAAGCATTTCAATAAATTCAACAATACCTCTATTTGATATGTTGAACTCACCATCAAAATTAAAAGCTCTTGGATCAGAATCTGAGCCATATTGAGCAATCTTTCTATAGTTAATATCACCTGTTAACTCTGTCGAATCTTGGTTTTTCTCATCTTTGGGTTGAAAAGTTCCAATACCTCTTCTATCTTTTTCAGAAAGGACAAGTCTTTTAACTCTAACGTGATTATTCATGACGGCCATAAAATCACCATCATATTTCTTCATATACTCTGATAGGATAAAACGGTCTGCAGGACAAACCTCACCTTTGATTTTTACTTTATAATCTGATTTTACTCCCTTGTTAATCTTTTCAAGGAATTCCTTTCTGACTTCGACAGGAATTAGCTTTAGAGGATCTTCATGCATTGGAGATGGAAATAGTTTTTGACCACCAAGAATATCACTCTCCTCTGCATCATACCATTCGAATGTATAAAGAGCGCCGTCATCTGTTTTAGCGTAATGCTCTAAACCTTTTTTAAGATTTCTTGCAATTGAAGATTTAGCTGACCCAACTGGCCCATGTAAAAGAAGGACTCTTTTTTCTGTACCATAGCCTAATGCCGCTGCCTTAAAGAAATTTACTAATTTCATTAAATGGACATCAATCCCAAAAACAGCATCTTTTCCATTATTATCAGGATCATCAAAAAAATGGTATCGTGTAATATCTTTTTTATATTCTTTATACTGGCTTGTTCCGTAAGACATAATCATGTCATAAATTCGCTGAAAAGCATTTCTAGCAATTTTTGGATTTTCAGAAATTTTATCAATATAGTCTTGAAATGTTCCTGACCAGTTTAAGTGAGTGAAGTCTTCCACTTTGTAGTGATCACTCATAAAGTTCTTCATATCTAAATTGCTCATACCTATCCTTCCTTGAGATTAGTTTTGCTATTTTAAGTATACACCTTTTCTACTATTTACAAATGAAAATATAATAAATTTTTAAAAAATTTGTAATCTTAATATAGTGTCAAATTGTCCCTGCTTATCGACTTGTCGCAATTTTTGATGAGGTAAAATTAAATTTTCTTCAAGTCAAAAGTGTTTTGGTCAATCATCTTTTTTTTGACATAAATACTTTGCAGATTACAATACTACTATAATAAATCTTTTAGGAAAGAAACATGAAAGTTACCAGTGCAGGAATCTGCGACATTGGACGTGTCAGAGCGACTAATCAAGATGCAATTTATTTAAACAAGAAAGAGAAAATCTTTTTAGTCGCTGATGGAATGGGTGGCCACTCTGGTGGCGAAATCGCATCAACGATGGCCGTGAAATACATATCTGAGTTTTATAAGAAAATGAATATCAATGAAAGTGGCGATGTTCAAAACGCGATAAGTGATGCCAACAAAAAAATTAAAAAATATGCTGATAGTGATAAAAACTTAAGAGGTATGGGAACCACTGTGATCTCCTTAAGCTTCTATGAGAATCAAGCATTAATCGGCTGCGTGGGTGATTCGAGAGTATATCTTTTTCAAAACAATCAAATTTTTCAATTAACAAGAGATCACTCGATGGTACAAGAAAAGCTTAATCTCGGAATTTACAATAGAGAACAAGCTGCTAATGATCCTCATAAAAATATCCTTTCAAGAACAGTAGGTTATGAAGACAATGTTGATATCGACGCTTTTTCTTATAAATACCGATCAGGTGACGTTTTTCTACTTTGTTCTGATGGGCTACATGGAAAGGTGTCTGACGAAGACATCGCTCATATCTTAAAAACAAATTTCGCAAAAGAAGATTTGGATGATGTTTCCATTCGCCACACTGCTCAAGAACTTGTATCTCAAGCATATGAAAACGGTGGACAAGATAACATATCTGTCGTTCTCGTGCAGGTAGAATAATTTAACGAAGCGCATCCCCTCTTA
>CAWUIU010000395.1:0-3526 GCA_963922285.1 uncultured Oligoflexia bacterium
GGAGATGCTGGCTTCACAAAAGCTCTTGCAATGAGTATGGGATGGGGGCTATTATTTGCTACTGCTCTTACGCTTTTTCTTATTCCTTCACTCACTCAGGTACAAGAAGACATTAAGTCTTTAACTATTAAGTATCTTAGAAAAGTGAAGATTCTTGAAGTTGAAAAAACTGTTAACGTTGAATATTTTGAAGAAGAAAGTCTGCAGGTCGAACCAATTCTTGTAGATAATAAAGACGATACCAAGCCAGTTGAACTTCAGTAGATCGTCATATGATTTTAGAAAATTACAGCAACTTCTTCTAAGTATTTAGCATGAGTATTTCTTAAATCCAGAGGGTCTTCGAAGTTTATTTTTACTTGTTTTTCCTCGAGAGTTTGAATGCTCTCTGTTTCTGGATGAGTCCATTTTACCGATGCATAACAAATGACATTATTTGAATCGATTTTTTTGGAACCAAGCTTTAGAAATATTTTTATATCGGCGGATTTTTTTCCTGGATGGTTCTTGCATAAATCGATTAGTTTTTTCTTGAGATCTGGGTTATCCCACTTTAAGGCATCTAATACATTTGGTTCAGTTGACTCAACATAGAAGTCATTACCACTTATTGAGCACTTAATTCCTTGGTCAGTGGAGGTCTCAAGATAACGATAAGCAAAATTTTCGAGGTTATAGACAAATAATTGCGCGATACCATCACCACTCATCGCCGCCCTCGCTTGAGTATCTATTTTCTCTTGTAACTCTTTATTGCTTAGATCTTTAAGATTCATAATTTCTCCGTGACTATTAGACATATTTGTATCGAGTGCTGGAATAAGTGTCAATTGACTCGTCGCAAATCATATTTACTGGACGAACAATGTCTAAATTAAGATGATAGATTTATGGATCAAAGAATACCATCAGTTACAGACCTTGTTAGTCAAATAAAGAGGAATTTAGAGGGGAGTTTTCGCAACGTTATGGTTGTTGGAGAAGTCACCAACCTTAGTTCTTCTGCGTCTGGTCATTGGTATTTCTCAGTTAGTGATAGTGATTCACTCTTAAACTCAGCTCTTTTTCGTATGGATGCGGCCAGAAACCCTATTATAAAAAACTTAAAAAATGGTGATAAGGTTATCTGTTCCGGAAGTATTTCAGTCTATGCTAAAAGAGGAAGTTTTCAATTAATTGTTAAGAGACTAACTCCTGTTGGAAAGGGTGACTTAAAAGAGCAATTTGAGAAGCTCAAAGAAAAATTAAGAAAAGATGGTCTCTTTGATATTGACCATAAAGTGCAAATTCCAAGTTTACCTAGAAGAGTTGCTGTTGTAACAGCAGAGGGTGGTGCTGCCTTACAAGATTTTCTTAATATCATAAAGCGAAGATCAAAGTCTCTTGATGTCATTTTGTCTCCTGCTCTTGTTCAAGGTGAATCTGCCCCTCTATCAATTCGTAAGGCTCTTGAAAGAGTTATCAGATATAATCTACAGCTTGAAGACGATAATCAAAAAATTGATGTTATCGTTCTAACCAGAGGCGGTGGGAGCCTTGAAGACCTTTGGGCATTTAATGACGAGGCTCTTGCATGGGATATTTTTAATTGTCCTATTCCAATAATTAGTGCTGTTGGGCATCAGGTGGATTTTTCTATTTCAGATTTTGTTGCTGATTTAAGAATGGAGACTCCTTCTGCAGCTGCGGAAACGTTGACAAATACTTCTAAGCAATTAAATGATAGAATGGAAAATATAAGAAGCTCTCTTTTAAAAGTCTCTAAGGCAATCATTCAAAAGAATCAACTACAGTTAGAAAGAAAGAAGCCATCTCATATATTAGAGACAATGAGATCGATGATTTATTCTTATCAAAATCGTTTAAAAGACCTTCACTTACTATCGAGACGATATGAACTAGTTTCATATTCTCAATATAATTATGAACTTGATAATCTTGTGTCGAGGCTAAAGTCAGCTAGTTTTAAGTTTACAGATAAATCTAAGAATCGTTTAGATGAACTGATGAAGGTTTTAAATGCTCTTGATCCAAATCAAGTTTTGACGAGAGGTTATGCTTATACAGAAGTAGATGGACATGTCATCTCTTCTTTTGCTGATTTTAAGAAAATCGAAAAGAATACTCTTGTTAAAATTCATTTTGCAGATGGGGTTGGGAACTTGCAAAAGGTAAGTGAAGGTGAGTAGTGAAGGTGGTTTGTTTGACTTTACTGAGCAAAATGTTGAAGTTGAATATACTTATTCTACTGATGAGAACCTTTTAAATTTGGATATTAAGGGATTAAAGAGAAGTGATAGTAAAGAAAAAATCCACTTTTCTCTTGTCGACGATGAGTTTCATCTTAGTGTCTATGGAATTGAAATAGTGGTCTCTGAAGAGTTTAAGTCTCGTCGGTCGATAAAGCAGTTAGTTGATTTCTTGTTTAAGCAATCTGTAAGAAATAATTCAGAGAGCTATCTCGAAAATATTTTTGAAGTCGAATATGATAAAAATTACTACTGGAAAATAGTTAAGTCTTTTTTTTCAAGTAATGAAAGAGACAAGGTCATCGCGATTCAACAAGAACTTAAGGGAAAGGAATTTTCCGAAGTAGGACTTGATAAGATTTTAAATTTTACCGAGCTTAGGGAGAGTTTTCAAAATGGATTCTTACTTGATAAATATTATTTTAAGGTTAGAGATGGCTTAGCTGAAAGTAAGGAAGCTTCTCTTGTGAGAGGGATCTTTGATTTTATGTCATCAAAAGCAATAGAAACTAATAAGAATGAGAATAGTTTAAATTTAAATAAAATATTAAATGATATTAATTATCCTGTCGTAATTCTTAATAAAAGTGATGCTATCTCATATTACAATGAAGATTTTTCTAAGCTTAATCTCATCGCTTCTACTATCGTTAAAGGACTGGAGAGAAGTAAGCTGAGTGTTGATAGAGACGAGTACTCTCTTCTATATAATTTTCATGAAGGTAATAAGATCGTCATTCTTATACCTATTGAAAAAGAGAATGATACTTCGGCAGGGGCAGAGGTTGGAATTATTACTGGGTCCATCGCACATGAACTTAATAATCCCGTCGCTGGTATTCTCGCTGCTATCACACTTCTTGAATTAGAAGAGTGGGAAGAAGATAACTCAAAATTATTAAAAGAGTTAAAAGAAAGTGCGATGAGATGTAAAAATCTAATTGATACATTTTTAGGTTTTACTCGAACCGACTTTCAACAAAGAGGTCGAACTAGCTTAGGTGATGTTGTTAAACAGTCGAGTTCTCTACTTCGTTCACGAATGATTGAATCAGGAATATCAATTAGAATCGAAATCGAAGATAATGTTCAGCTCATGATGATAAAATCAAATGTCTTAACGATGGTGTTATATTTAATTTTCAACGAAGTAATGACGGCATTCTCTCATCAATTGTTAATCAATGATAGTCTCGATAAAGTGATAAACTTAAACTTAAAAAAAATGGAGGATCAGTTGGAGGTAATTTTTGCTGATTTTCAGTTAACGACGAGAC
>CAWUIU010000396.1:0-3525 GCA_963922285.1 uncultured Oligoflexia bacterium
CAACACCGTTCTCAACTTTGACAGTTTCGACTTTGTAATCTTCTGTAACTTTTTCTGACTCCATTTTGCTTAGCGCTTTTGAATAGTCAAGATTCGCTAAAGATGCAAGTCTCTTAAACTCTAGCTTTCTTTGTTCAAATGCTTTGTCCACATCATCTCCGAAGTCTTTTTCATTAACCATTTCAATAATATCCTCTAGAGACACATCTCTTATTTTTTCTTTATCACTTATTTCATCAAAAGCTGCTAGAGAGTTTGAGAAGGATGAGTTTAATACATCTTCATCAAGGTCTTCTAAATCAATTTTTCCATCTAGAAATCTTTTTATCTTCTCTTTATGTTTCTTTAAATCTGAAGGTATTTTTGAGACTAGTTCTTTCTTCAGGTTTTTCTTTACCTTATCAAAGCTCTTAGCTCTTCGACATGCCATTTTCAGGTGATCGACATCATCAACTTCTTCCGAGTCACTTGAGTGGCTTTGAGCACTCTGGCAAATTGCTTCAAGCTCACTTGCTACAGCAAATCCATCGGGAACGTATTTTCCTGTTGCTTCCCCTGAAGCTTCTATGATTTTGGCTAGCTTTTCGTCACAGCCTGGAGTAGGTCTTTGTTGATCACTTATTCTAGAAACCTGACTACAAAAACCTGTCGCGTCACTAATTGCCTTGTTTCTAGCAGCTAATTTTTCTTGATATTCCTCTTGTGCCTGTTGTTTCATTTGTCTTAGGCTATCATTACATTGATACATTAAATTTTCCCATTCACCTTTTTCTAAATCCCAATTGCTCACAAGTTGTGTAGCGGCATTACTAGCTGATTGAATATTTGCATCAGTAAAAGTTTTAAAATTCTCAGAGAGCATATCGATCATTTTCTCGGCTCGATCAGTAAGAGTCCCAAGATTTCCATTTCCTTTTAAAAGCATACCAGGGAAATTAGGGTTTTCTTGAATGTTTAAATTAACTGGAACCAGAGCCGGTGTTGTGAATCCATTTAAGGTAGGAAGTCCAAGACTTTTTCTTTGTTCTTCTGTTAAGTTTTTTGGAAAGATCGAATCATGTAATGTGTTTGCCATCGTTGCAAGATCTGTACTCATCTTCTTTATCATACTATTTGCTTGAGTCTCTAAGTTAGTAACGACAGCATTATATTGATTTGCTCTTGTCGATAGTTCTCCTTCTTTTTCTGCTATGATATTTTGAATTTTATTTCCACAAGCAAGAACTTCATTCGCACACATCTCAGCTTTTCTTATACAGAAGTTATTTGCTCTTTTGTTAAAAGCCCCTGCGGCACAATCACTAGGCTCTAGTACTTCGTTATTACATTGAAAAATATGATCTTCAATCACTTTTACAGGATCAAAATCTGTTGTACTTCCAACAACAGCCTGTATGTCGGCAACTTTCTTTTGTGCATCAGCAACAAGTTTTTTGTAGTTTTGAAAGCTAGTTTTTCCGTTTGCTGGTTCTAGTTGACCATCATAGATTGCTGTACACTCCCTTTTCATATCATCGAAGTATTTCTTGAGGTCTTTTCTAGCGTCTCTATTATTTTCGTTAGTAACTGTTACTCTGATATTCACATTGTTATTCTTATTGACTTCTTTTTCCAGTTGAAGAACAGTTTTTGCATTCATTATATCATTAAGAGCATTTCTTCTAAAGTTTCGTGCGACATCTCCGTTATTTCCAAATTCATCATGGTCGAAGTCGCTCATAATTTCATACATGCTTGTTGAGTAAGCTGCACCGTTTTTTCCTCTCATGCAGTCGAGAATGAAGTCATCCTTATAGCCATTAGCAACTTTGTTTGTAATTGTTTTAAATTTAGTTTCAAAAGCCGTTGTACCAATCTGCGGTAGTTTATCATCAACTCCAAGTTCAGCAAGAATTGAATTTACTCTTTCTATTTCAGCGCTTACTGGTGTAATTTCGATACCTATTGCTCTTGAAATAGCGTCCTTGTACTTTGTTTCAAGGTTAAGGTTTCTGTCTGTAAGGGCCTGCATACCTTCTTTATCAAATTTAGCTTTCACAAGATTAATGTCTCTTTGGATTTGTTTTCTTGTTGTTGCCAGTGAAGTTCCACGAAAATCTGATGCACTTTCATCTAGGTCATTGAAGGTTGTTAATATTCCTGTGAAACCACCTTGACGTCCGATTCTGTTGAGTCCACTATTTTCTGGAAGAATATCATTACAACTCTTGCCAATCTCTTTAGTAAAACTCATTGTTTTAACATCTGTATCAGAAACACTTCCTGGGTTATGAAGAAGTGCAGATAGCTTTTGCATTTCTTTAAAGTTTAGCGTTTGCATTTCTTTTGCAGCTTGAATTTTTTCATTGAACATTTCAAGACCACGTTGGTAGCGATCAAGTATACTTTGTGCTTGGTCTTTCATTAGTTTTACACTATTTTCAACACAAGTTTTGCCAGTTGAAAGAGCAGAGTTCTTTGGAGTTAGATAAGAATCATACATCTTCACATACTTATTCGCATATGTGATCATCGCTGCCATATCTTGTGGAGTTGCCATTCCTGGCGAACAAAAGCTTGCATCAGGTCTAAACGGCTTGTCTGGTGGTACGGCACAGTTTTGAAAAACGAAATGTCTGTGTCCAAGAGTTTGATGAAGAGCGTTGTTTTGATTATAGTTTTGAATCATTTGACCGAGTGTTTGACTTGATTGAATTTGTTCTGGAGTAGGAGTTTGTACTTGTTGCGAGTTTTGCATTAAAAACTGTGTAAATTCATTTGCACCTTGAACGACACCAGCTGAAAGTTGACTGAATGCTCCTTGTGCATAAACGGTATGAGATGTTGAAAAGAGGAGAGAATGAATAATGATATTCACTTTTATCAACTTTATAGGCCTAAACTTTTTCTTTAAGCAGTGTTTTCTCTTCATTTTTATTTTTACTCGCTTCACGTTTATCCCTCAATATTTCAATACCTTATGCTTATCGGCTGTGCGTCATCTAACTTTATTTTAAAAGCTTTTAGCAAAGGAACAAAAATATTTAAGTGAAATAGTCAGAAGCTATAAAAAAGTGGTGCAAATTAATTGGAGAAATGTAATAATTTCATATAGTTGATAAAAATTGATCTCCATTAATGAATTGTATATAATTATTGGTTTGTTAGCCATAAATTCATGTCAAATATCGTTCTTTTAATGTGATTTCAGCTGTATAGGGAAGTATGCTTAAAGACTTAGAATTACGACGTTTATGCTCGTTCGTTAGTGATTATTCAATCTCTTTTATGATTGGCTATGTACTTTTAAGTCAAGAGGAATCAATGATATTTCTTACGAGTTTTGAGGAAAATATCATACATTTCCCACTTTATAAGACACATTTTGTTCTCAGCTTCTTAATTTTCTTTATTTATAAAGTCTATTTTGCATTCCTTTTTACTGTCACTCCTGCGCAGCTTATTGCTGGATTAAAAATAGAAGGTCGTGGTTTTGTCCAAAAACGTTTTAGTGCAGTATTTAGAGTCGTCATTGCGCCACTCCTT
>CAWUIU010000397.1:0-3508 GCA_963922285.1 uncultured Oligoflexia bacterium
GTTTATTTCCATGCACTAGTAAGTGCAAAGTTAGGGAGAAAAGAAACGATCTAAACCATCAATAATACTGAGATAGAAAATACTTTATTTCAAAAAGTGAAATTTAGGCATAAAGTTTAAGCCCCAATAAGCTGCGCCAGTTTTAAACTTATGTGATCTAAGAAAGTGTATGTAAATTGGTGATATGCATGAAGCTTTGTCAGAGATTTTATCAGATGTAGAACTAGCTGAAGATATATTAAAATAGAAATAACCTGACTATCATCATCATTTTCAAGAATATAACTCAGAGAGAATTATGGGATTTTAACCGAATATACCTATATAAGTACTAAAGCTTATTTAGGAGGTAAAATGCAAAATCATAGTCCTATTTATATGCCTGTTGATGAATTTTCAACTCCGGTTCTTATGTCTGCTAAACCGAGCGATTCTGTCAATGATTTATTAAGTCGCATGAAGGAAAAAGGATTTAGGCACATACCTGTTCTTGAAAACAACAAACCAGTTGGGATTATCAGTGATCGTGATCTTTACCATATAGGTAATACTGTAGACCGTGATTACTTATGTGCAAGAGATATCATGATTAAAGAGCCATACTATGTTCTAAGAGGGACACCAATCGATGAAGTAGCATTTGAAATGTCGACTCGGAAAATTGGCTCAGCTCTTATCGTTAATGAACAGGGGACACTCGATTCGATCTTTACAAGTGTAGATGGTTTAAATGCTTTAATAGAGATCATTAGAGGAGAATATGAAGAATAGAGTTTATTATATTCTTCTCGGACTAATTCTGCTTAGCTTCTCTCATCTAAATTTCTCATAACATCTATGTAAATTCATTTTTCCCAAGCTCCAAACTTACGTTATGCATTTTCAATGCATTTTTTAGACAATATATATTTTGAGAGTATAGAAATAACGATAGATCATGAGACGACTCCTTAATCTAGAAAAGGAACAATCGATGTATAGTTATACTTTGAGTTTAGGCTGTAGATATGACGACCATTAAAATACTAACAAAGACGGACGTTAATTTAAGGGAATTTTTTTGATGCTGTAATGCTTGAAACGTTAAAAACATAATATTTCTTAGTACATATTAAATATGTTTCAGTTAACTTCACTTCTGCTCTATTACTTTTCCTGTATAGGTAAATTCTAGAACAATCAACGATGTAAAATACTCTGCTTTCTTCTTCATCAAGTGTTTGCTTTGTCTCCGTTCACTACAGCTTAAAAAGTGCATTCCATCTTTGAAGCTGTCAATAATTTAGACAACTCTGAATTAATTACATAGGTAAGTTGTTGAATCTATTCAATAAGTCTTGGCCCTTTCATTGCTAATAGATAAATGATGAAAAACTTAACGTCTTCTTTTTATACATTCTTCTTTCTTTTAACAGTAATTTCTTGTGGATATAACGACGCTACTTTGCGCCCAAGTATCATCTATGATGATCCAGATTACGCACATGTTACTTCGGAGACGAAAGTATTTTCTGAGTTAAGCGCTGATGGGAAATATGAAGTATTTATTGTTATTGATGGAGAAGTATCTTCAATTGTTAGTAATGTTAGAATTGATAGTGATGACTTAAACTTTTATGCAGGTCGGGGTTATGCAGTTTTTACGGGAACAGATCTAACGACAGGAAAGAAAAAGTTTTACGCTTATAATGGACAAGAGTTAACTGAGAATTCAAAGTATGATTCTTATACTCACTTAAAAGTCTTAAACGATGAGTATTACTTAATTGGTAAGAGTAATGTAAATGGAACTTCTACTTTAGTTCAGTTTTACTATGGTGAATTAAATGATCTCGTTAGATTTAACACAACAAACGTTGCCGTTGATTATCAAGGTGTCGATCTTCTCTCAACGATAGCTTCTGATGATGTCGATACTCTTTATGTCGCTGCTGGAAAACAGCTTATTTCTTATAATGTAAGAGAAGATAGTTTTGCTGTCGAGAAAACACATTATCGAAACATTAGCACTCTTACATATTGGCGAGACGAAATTATTTTTTCTGATGGAAGTCTTTTTTCTGGAATTAGCGATGATTTTGAGCACTTTGATAACCGTTATGGAGTTATTAGAATTGATGCTAAGAGTGATGAATACATTTCAGTTATCACTTACAACTCAATCAGAATTTACGATAACGACTTAAATGAGGTTGAGGAAATCACTGGCTTAAATGCTAATACAAAGACAATTGTAATCGAAGATGAAATTTACTATACAAAAGTTGAGTCAAATATAACGAAACTCTATCGATGGAGTGTTAGTACAGGATCTGAAGAAATTTCAAGTCTTGGGGAGAATGTGCAGGTTTCGCATTTTGGACTTGATGGAAATAACCTTGAAGTCTTTGTTACTGAAGAATCTGAATCAATTCAGACATCTTCATTCACAATTTAATAGGAAGACAATGATTAAGAGAATGACACCATTAACATTGATTAAACTTACTATTATTGCTGTAGCGGTAGGCTTACAGTTCTATATTGGTAAAAATGGTGTTTGTGAGTACATGCAAGAACTTGGCTTTCCTCTAACGAATACATTTCTTTGTGTTTCGACAATTATTTATGCTTTTGCTTTGGCAATACCATTCTTCCCAGGTGTCGAGATTGGAATTTCACTAAAGTACGGTCTGCAAAATAAAGTAAAGTTTTTGCCATTTCTTTTTTCGGCATTTATTGGGTTTTTACCTGTTCCGCTAATCTTTATATCAGGTTACTCAAGTTTCATTTAGAAAAAGGCCCATCCATGGGCCCCGGATTTAAGCAGTTCTTAATAGGGAAAACCTTTTATTACCTCCCAGTTCATCCTTGAACCTCTGATGTGCTAGACGAACCAAAGACTCATAGTCGTAGACATACTTTTTCTTAAGTAATTTATTGTCATCAATCTCTCTTAGAAGAGCGATAATGTGATCTGACTTTCTAAAGTCTGTTTGTGCTACATTAGACTTTGCGCGATTACAGTCAGGGCATAGTACTTGGAGGTTATCGATCATAAACTCCAATTGTGGATGACTCGACTTAGGCATGATGTGATCAACATGCATGCCCTTTACTTCTTTGCCACAGCAAAGACACTTGGTTCCCTGGATTTTGAAAACCATTTCTCGTAGATACTGCCAATTTGAGGAAGTCCCAAAGGTAATCTGGACATTCCTCTTCTTTGCAAAGTTTAAAATTTTACCTTCTAGATCCATGGCACTGACTTTTGTGGAAGGGAGAAGTATGGCTCCAAAAAAGTAGAATAATGCACTAAGGCAAGAAAGGTAAAAAATTGAGGTCGTCACTAACTTTTGAAATTCTGTCATTGTCTCTCTCCAGTTAAAAATTTTGTGTGTGCGTGTGTATGTTACCTGAAACCTCTTGTTACAGGGCCTATTGTCTATTTCGCAAAACTTGTGCCAAAAATTCTATTGCTTTTATGCTGTTTCATATGTGAAATTGGAGGAGAAATGTCACCGATCAA
>CAWUIU010000398.1:0-3495 GCA_963922285.1 uncultured Oligoflexia bacterium
TCAAACCTAGGGCTTTGTAGAAATGAGATGCGACTAAGCTCTTTTTAAAGCGATCAGACACATAACAGCCATGCTTTTCATTGATACTTGCAATATGAATATGCATATCAATAATCATTGAACTTCCTCAGGTTTTGTATCATTGTCTACTATAGTAAATGGCTTGGAAATATGAAAGGCGCGAGTAGAAACATTTTCTTTCACAATCGTTCCTGGACCTAGAAGTGAGTAACCACCAAGAATAACACCATTACCAATTTTTATAGGACTTAAAATAAGTTGAGTTTCATCTCTTTTATTTTTCGCCATATAATGAGGAATAAGCCTCGAACCTGCTCCGATGACAACATGATCTCCAATTTGAATAAAGCTACGATCGGAAATCATAACTTTAGGAGACCAGTAGGTAAGTTTTCCAATTTTTGCACCCCATAACCTAAGCCACATACTATAAACGGAAGGGAGCATTCTTAAGATTTCTTCTAAAATTGGAAGACGATTAAAAACAACTTGTAAGTTAAAAGTTAGCCACCAAAGTAAATGTTCTTTCGAGTTTATAGAACTCTTTGGTGAGTTTAAGTTGGTCAAGGAGATAATCATGCGACATAAGAGAGGAGGAATAATGTAGATGATAAAGAGTATCGTCATGATTTTATGTTTTATGACTAAGCTCGAAAAAATTACTAGGGCAATTGTTGCGATTTTCACAAGTGGTATATAGTTACAAAGCATCATGAAAACTAGGCTCGATTTCTTCAAAAATATCCTACCTTTTTGGTTTAGTGTAACGAAATAACAGTCTCTTAGAAATAATTATAGATGAAGCATCACTATAAATATAGCAGCAAAATTGATTTAGAGTTTAGCAAATGGTAGGATTATCATGCTCCACAGCAATTGTGGACCAAGGAAGAAAATGAGTCGAAAAAAAG
Organism: uncultured Oligoflexia bacterium; assembly: GCA_963922285.1. Taxonomy (GTDB): domain Bacteria; phylum Bdellovibrionota; class Bacteriovoracia; order Bacteriovoracales; family Bacteriovoracaceae; genus Halobacteriovorax_A. The sequence continues at coordinate 933 of CAWUIU010000398.1, forward strand.
TTACATTAGTATCACGAACTGTTGATGTTACAGGTTTAACGATGTCATTAATAGAGTCAGCATTTAAGCTGTACCAGCAGTATTATGATGATGTATCCTTTGAGAAATTTCACTCTGATCTGAGTCAAAAACAAAAAGTTATTGTCATTTTTGAAAAAAGTACTGGAATACTTAGAGGTTTTTCAGCTCTACTTATTAAGAATCTTGAAATTGATGGAAAGAAAGTAAGAGTGATATATAGTGGTGATACTATTATTGATGAAGCCCATCGTGGTTCAAGAGCACTTACATCTGAATTCTTCAAAAATATTGTTCTTGAAAGAATAAAGAATCCACTTACGCCTGTTTGGTGGTTTCTCATTTCTAAAGGCTACAAGACATACTTATTACTCGCGAATAATTATAATCACTACTACCCACGTGTTGAAGTTATTACTCCTAAGTTTTATCAAGATCTTTTAGATAAAATATCACTTAGTTTCTTTGGAGAGAATTATGATCCAAGTACAGGTATTATTTCTTTCTCAAATAAGAGTGAAAAATTAAAAGATTTCACGGCTCCGATTACAGAGGGGATGATCAGTAAGTATCCAAAGATAAAGTTTTTTGTGGAGAAAAACCCATCTTGGCAAGAAGGTGATGAACTAGCTTGTATTGGAGAGGTGAATTGGTCACTTCTTCTAACATATCCTTATAAGGTGATTAAGAAGATCGTTTTTAAAGGTTTTTCGGGAATATTTTCAACGACACATTAGTGATGATCTCAAGTGCTTTTCATAAAATACTTTCAGTCTTTTGCTATTCAAATTTAAAACGTTTTGAAAAATCCACATCTTTATTAAAAGAGACTCAATTACAAATACTTTCTCACATATTGAACAAGTCTGATGAGGGTGTTGACTATGAAAAGTTTTGTGACAATCATAATTTGTCGACCTATGAAAATTGGCAAACAAAAATAGATGCTTCGATTGCACTAAAAGAAAGTCTTAATCATCGTTCTGTAAAATATTATCAGCCTACGAGTGGTTCAACATCGAAAGAAAAATGGATTCCATATACAGACCTATTTTTAGAGGAGTTAAATAACGCTTCTCTTGCTTGGATTGCAGATCTATACAGAGAGTATCCTGAAATTAAAAAGGGGACACACTATTGGTCATTATCATGGTTGCCAGATAAATTCAGAAAGAAAATTAATAATGATGATTTAGAAGTTGTTAATTTTTTCGAAAGGCAGATTTTAAAAAGAGTAATGGCCTTACCTTGGGATGTCTCGAAATTTCCAACATCATACACTTCCATATTAGGAACAGCTGTTGGACTCATTTGTCGACGAGATCTTTCTTTAATTTCGGTTTGGAGTCCTACTTATCTCCTATCTCTTATTAATTTTATAAAAAATGAAAGAGAAGTAATTTTTCTAATATTAAGTAATAGAAATTGGAATAATTTAAAAGAACTTGATAAATTTAAACTTCCTAAAATTTCTAAGAAAAGTCTGAGTCATTTTGAAGACTGGAATGGGATAGATAACACAATTTTTGAAAAACTGTGGCCTAATCTCGCTCTAATAAGTTGCTGGGATAGTTCCACTTCTGCTAAGTGGATATCGAAACTTAAAGTGATTTTTCCTAATGTTAAATTCCAAGGAAAGGGATTGTGGGCAACTGAAGGTGTTGTCACTTTTCCATTTGCAAATAAGTATCCTCTTGCTGTGAATTCTCATTTTTACGAATTTATAAATTTAGATAACAATGAGACCTTACCTTCTTGGAAGATAGAAAAAGGTATGAGGGTCCAGCCTGTTATTACAACAGGTAGTGGTCTGATTCGTTATAAATTAGAAGATGAGTTATTAGTTGTTAATTTTTATAAGCAAGTACCTTGCTTTGAGTTTATAGGTCGCTTAAAAGACATCGATTTAGTTGGAGAAAAGATATCTTTTGATATCTCTGAAAAGATTATTAATAAAATTAACGATCAATTTGATGTGGAATCTATTTGCTTAATTGCAAATGACTCAAAAGAAGTTCCATTCTATTCGGTTTTAACGAATAAATCGGATCGAAAAGAAAGAATAGAAGAGTACCTTGAAGACGAACTATTAAAAAATTTCCACTATAGTGTCGCTAGAGAGCTAGGACAGCTTGGGCCGGCTAAAGTTGATGAAGCTGAAAACCCTTGGCAAGAATATAAGTCCATTAATTTAAGAAATGGAAAAATCGAAGGAAATATTAAACACGAACCGTTAATTAGAGTAGAGCAAATATGAAGAAATCAAGTTTAGCAGAACGCGATGGAGAGTTGATTAACAATTGGTACATTGCTTGTACAAGTAAAGAACTTAAAAGTGGGAAATTATATCGTAGTGTAATTTACGATATACCACTACTTCTTCATCGTGATGGTAATAAAGTGATTTGTCTTGAAGATAGGTGTCTTCATCGTCACGCACCTCTTTCAGAGGGCACTATTGTTGATGGGGATATCATGTGCCCATATCATGGTTGGACATTTAACAAAGAAGGTGTGCTTATTAATATTCCTTCCGAGGGATCAG
>CAWUIU010000399.1:0-3489 GCA_963922285.1 uncultured Oligoflexia bacterium
GAAGAAGTAAATGTAAGAGTTATTGCTGGAGGTGTTGGTCCAATTTCAGATAGTGACGTTACATTAGCTGAATCAGCAAAAGCGTTCCTTATTGGATTTAATATGAGACCGTCGACAAGTGCTAGACGTTTAGCTGAACAGGCTGGTCTTGATGTAAAAACATATTCTATTATTTATGAACTGATAAACGATGTAACTCTTGCGATTGAAGGTCTTCTTGATCCAGATGTTGTTGAGGAGTTCATCGGTCGTGCAGAAGTTAGAGATACATTCTCTGTTCCTAAAATCGGTCTTATCGCAGGATCATATGTTATTGATGGATCGATCGAAGTTGGTTGTAATGTTAGACTTCTTCGTGATGGAAAAATCATGTTTGACGGAAAGATGTCATCTTTAAAGAGATTTAAAGATGATGTTAAACAAGTTAAGAGTGGTTATGAATGTGGTGTTGGTCTTGAAGACTACAACGATGTAAAAGTTGGTGACCTCTTTGAAGCTTATAAAATGGTCGAAAAGAAAAGAACTCTTGAGGATTTAAACGTAAATAATGAGCAGCTTTAAAAGAGAACAATATTCTGGTGATATTTTAAAGATCGCAAATAGTTTTTTGCGATCGGGCACTCATAGTTCAGCACTATCAATGGCCAGTATTACAAAGGTTGAGCTCTCTAGTGATTATTCTATGGCAACCCTATATTGGGATACTTTTGATCCTACAAAAAGAGGTGATATAAAAAAGTCGATCGAGAAAATTGCTGGGAAAATGAGATCACACTTAGCACGTGAGCTAAAGGTTAGACACACTCCTAGTGTCAGCTTTAAGTATGACTCGCAATATGAGGATGAGTCAGTTATTGATAAAATTCTGCAAGAAGAAAAAGATCAAGGTAAAGGCTTCTAATGGGAAGAAAATATAAAGGGCCAATTTTTGGTCCTTTTTTATTTTTAGTTAATAAGAAAAAAGATGAGTCATCATTTGATGTTATACGAACTTTTAAAAAGATGATAGGTCCAAAGCTCGGTAAGATTGGTCATTTTGGTACTCTCGATCCATTTGCAGAAGGTCTCTTGCTAGTAGGAATAGGTGGGGCGACACGTCTTAATCAATTTACTGAAGAATTTACTAAAGAGTATATTGCTACTGGTGAATTTGGTGTAAAGTCACCAACCGGTGATTTTACATGTCCAATAGAGCAACTCTTAAATGATGAAAATAGCTCTCCTCTGGCTGAAAATGAAGTTCTAAAAGCTTTAGAAAGCTTCTTGGGGGAATATTTACAAGCACCGCATACGTATTCAGCAGCCAAACATGAAGGAAAGGCTCTCTATGAATGGGCCCGCGAAGGTGTCCAGATCAAGAAAGACCCTGTTAAAAGATATATTCATGAGATTGAAATACTAAATTACGAATATCCAAGTATAACTTTTCGCGTAAAAGTTAGTCACGGGACCTACATACGTGTCTTGATGGAAGATCTTGCTGAAAAATTGGATACGTTTGGTGCCCTTAAAGAACTGAAAAGAACAAAGATTGGTCATCTAAGTTTAGATGATGCATTTGTCATGGATAATCAAACACAAGAAGAGTTAATAAGTAATGCTACTAGTCTTACTCGTTTATTGAATATAACTGAAATCTTGCTTGATGAGGTCCATGCTAAACGCTATCAAAATGGTCAGAAACTAAAAGTGGCCAATCATAAAGGTGGTCTCGTGTGGATAAGGTCCGATATCGGCTATTTAGGCCTAGGCTCTCTTTCTAAAGGAATATTAAGGGCTGAAGTAAATTTCCCTAAAGAATTTCAAGTAAATCCAGATTTAAGTATTCTGTCGTTTAATTTATCCTAAATTTGTCTAAGTTGAAGAAAATTGGGCTAAATATTTGGACGAAAAGTTCGTAAGTATGTTATTATTTTTAAGAATTATAATTATTTAAGTGATATTTTTAAATACTCGAAAGAGTAATTGAAATAATCTACAAGGAGAAACTGTGAGTACGACTGTTATTGCAATGGGAATTTCTGCTCTTGTTGTTGGTGGATTAGTTATAAATTTAGGTGTTCTAAGCTTACTATCTGGAGCTTTTCACTTTCTTTTTGCACGTCCAAAATTTTATGTATTAAAAACTGAACAAGGTGAAAATGGATTCTCTTTTGGTCATGTTTGGAATAGTGCTAGAGAACCAGCTAAATTTAACAAAGTAAAAATTAGATACTTTAACCCATTTGGTAATCCTTCTCACGTTGAGATTGAAAAAGAATTTGATGCTCAAGCAACTGACTTTGCAATGGACTTTGATATGGGTCCAGCGATGAAAGGAATTCTTGGGTCGAATAAGCTTGATAATTCATCTGTGCAAATTGAGTTAATTTCTTCAAAAGATGGAATAACTCATCAATTTCAATATAAGATGAGAAAGTTTCTTGAAATGCTAAACTCAGCATCTGAAACAGCTGATCAATTTATGAATGTAAATAAGTACGAGAAGCCAAAAGCTATTTACCACCAAAATGCGAAGTCATTTATAGCTAATGATCTTCCAGAGATAGAGGTAAAGCAAATTGCACTTCCAACGAATCCTGCCTTTGCTGCTGCATTTGCTGGCGCAGGTGGAGGAGGTGCTGATGCAGCTCCTCAAGAGAACTTTACAGTTGCTAAGGTCTGGATTGAAGATGGTTGTATTGTTTGTAATGCTTGTGAAGATATTTATCCTGAGGTGTTTGAGGTAACAGAAGATACATGTCTTATTAGACCAGAAGCTCCTCTTAATGATGGACTTAAAATTCTTGATGCTGCTGAAGCATGTCCTGTTGAAGTTATTAAATTTGATAGAGCGTAATAGATTAATGTTTACATATTTAATATTTAAGAAGCCTGCATTTTGCAGGCTTCTTTTTTTTATAGTCTTCAGTATGCAGGCTCATGGCAAAGTTACTTACTTTAATGAACAGCTAGAGACTTATGATCTTGGTGATGTGAATTTTACGACCTATCTCTATGACTTTAAAGTTAATTTTAGTGATGGTGCTATAAACTATGGAACATCTCTTTACAGTGGATTTGAGACGAGCTTCTCAGACCTATTTGATTATTCGATCGTTCAATTTGTGAAGGGCTGTGCCTATAGTAATGTCGGTAATGAGACTTTTCATAATCGTCTTCATTATAATTTTGAAGAAACCAAAGTCTTAAAGTATCAATCTTATGTCATTGACTCTGGAGATTTCGATCCATCTCTTGGATCAACTTCTAGTGGACGTTATGATCTTTATCGCTGGGAAAAAGATCGTAACTTTCGGGGGCAGTGGTCATATGTTTATGAAGCTTCACCAAAGGATAACTTTTTATTTACTTATTCAACGCCTGGAACAGTTTCAAAAACAGCACGAGAAGTTCAAAATATGTCTCTAAGATATGAAACATGTTTATTCTATACTGATGATGTGCCAAAACGAACAAGCTCTAATGACTTAAGTTTTAAGTCTAATG
>CAWUIU010000400.1:0-3480 GCA_963922285.1 uncultured Oligoflexia bacterium
CACTGTCAACAGTCTTTGCGCTTTATACTAACACATTGATATAGAAGCATCTATTAAAGTTGAGAAAATACTGGCCATAAGAATTAGTTACTAAAAGACTACCATAAAAATTTAAGGTCATATTAACACTCTTACGAAAATAATGTATGATAAAATTAATGTAAACAATCACTACTTGGAAGTCATCGTGAGAAAAGAAGTTCAGATTATTGGTGCAAATATAACAAGCGAAGCTAACTTTCATGAAGAGATAGCCAGACTCCTAAGTTTTCCATCTTATTATGATAATACATTAGACAGCTTACTCGACTGCTTAACATCCTATATCGACCCAAACTTAACCCTTCATTGGATAGGCCACGAACAAAGTCGTAAGGTTATGGGTCACGATTTTGAAAGAATTATTGAAGTATTTGATAGAGCACAAATATATAAACCTAGTATTATCTATCACCTAAGCTAATAGATAATACTTGAAAATCATACAATTATTTTTATCTTCTCAAGTGATTTGTTAACATATGGTGGTAATAGAAATGCGCTTACGATGCGATTATTCATTTAAACCTCAATATTCTTACCTGCAACACAACACTGTCTTGAGTAAATATAAAAATTATCATCACAAAAAGTAAGAGATAAGTGTAAAATTATCTAAGATTCAGGAATTACTCACCTAACTTTAATCAAGAATGACGAAAGAAATTCATTGTGATTGGCATATCAGAAAAATTTTCAACGTAATCAAAAGGTACTTCAGTAAATCTAGTAAGAGACAAGGAACTTAGTAAAATTTATCGTTCTTGCATCAATGGCCCAAGAAGAAATATAGATAAATTTTTGGTAATCAGAACCGAGATTCTTGTGAATTTCTTTACTTGTTAACCGATTCTTCTTATCAAAGACGGCACTTCCAAAGAAGAGTCCAACAAACTTGCCAGAGTTACGATTAAAAACACCTGTTCCAGAATCACCTGCCATTGAGTCGCACCCAGTAAAGAAGACATTTTTCATAATATTATCATCAAGCATAATATTTCGATTTGATTCTAAATAAAGACAGTCACTATCCTTAGAAATAGAGGCATCATAGCTCTTACTAATAGCTGTGCCACCAAACCCAATGATGATTAGCTCATCTCCAACTTGTGGCGCTTCATCAACTTCGACCTCAGAATAGTCAGCTAAGAAACGATTGGACTCTGATGCCTCAATCGAAAAGATTGTATAATCAGTATCATCATCATAATTACCAACCTCTAAGATTTTAGAGCACCGATATCCCTTGGTTTTTAAATTCATATCAACTAAAGCAATAATGGACTGTCGACATTCTTCTTTGCTTGAAAGCACATGATAATTTGTTAGAAAAACATAGCTACTCTCGTCTTTACCTTGACCAAGATAGACTGTTGAGCCAGCTTTATTCTTATCTCTATTATAAACTTTTCCAATTCTCTTAAAGATATCTTTCTCGACAAGATTGAAATCTAAGAGCATCTCTTTTGTGATAGGTTCTTTACTCCACTCATCTCCCCCCATATAAAACGGAGTATCTTTATCACATGATTGAAGAAAGAAAAACGAAAGTGAAAGTAAAATTAAAGATCTTTTTTTCATACTCGCGTTATACAACAGTTTTAGATCTAAAATGAAATTATTGTAAAAATTATGGGGGACTAATCAACAGGCACCTTTTAAACTATATACCCAGGCTTTAGTTTTACAGTAAGTATCTCAAGGCAATTGATAGTGGAGAAATTAGCTTCATTACGATTTTTCCAAAAAGTGAAACTTTTCCATGTGCTGAAACTTCATTACCATTCTTATCGATAGCTTTCGTTTTTGAGATCATTCTTATACCTTGATGCATACGGTATTCAATTTTATCTTTAACTTCGTCAACAAAATCTTGGTCTCCAGCACAGAAGAGAGCCATTTCCGCATTAAAGTAATTTGAACGATTATCAATATTATATGTTCCAATCATAACTTCTTTATTATCATAGATATGAGTCTTAGAGTGAGTTCCCCACTTAGAAAGCTTAGCATCTTCGAAAAGTGTATCTTTCTCGCCAAAGAACTCTCCTTCATGTAAGTAAACTTTCATACCTTTTCTTCTCTTGTACTCTCCCCATGAATAGAAATTTGCAGCGACATAAATCGCATCAGTTGAAGCAAGTGAGTTCGTATATAAAGTAAAGCCTACGTCTCTATCCTCTAGATAAGCAATAAGCTCACGAGCAATTTTATTTGTAATTAAATAAGGTGAATCAACCAATAGTTCTTTTTCTAATCCTTTTAATTTGTAATCAATAACCTTTCGAAGAGCTTTGTGCTCATCAGTCCACTCCAATCGGTTCTCACGCCCTATCTCTCTAAGAGAAGTTCTTCTTGCCCCAGGTAAATCAGACGCAAAAGTTAAATTTGGACAGCTATAAGACTTAAGGCTCTTAATCGTCCCTCTTGTCTTCTCTTCAATTTTAGCGAGTATTTTTAAATCTTCTTCAGTTCTTGTAACAAACTCTTTTGCTTTCTTCGTTTGCTTATTCCAACGATGCCAACGTCTCTTAGCTTTTCGATATGCATTTTTTTCCACAACAGAATTAAAATCATAATCTCTTCTATGTGGCATCGTATATGGTGTAATACGATCTGGTTTAAATGTGATTTTATCAATCCAAAATTTATTAAACGTATCAATGATAGCCTTAACAACTGGTCCCTTTACATAGACGTCTCTATCGTGAAAATTAAATTCAGGACTCATATCAAAGTACTCTTCTCCAATATTTCGTCCACCAATTATCGCCTCTTCACCATCTACAGTGATAAGCTTTCTGTGGGTACGAAACTGTCCTTTTGTTACATCTTTTGTTGCATTGTAATATTTAATTTCAATTTTCTTATCATCGTGGCCAAATTGTGCTAATTCCTTTGCGATGTAATCATTCATTTTAAAGACTGCAATACTTTTATCAACAATAATTCTAACTTTAACCCCTTTTTTAGCTGCTTCGATTAGTTCATGAGTTAAAAGTCTTCCTGCCTTATCTAGATTATAAATAAAGTATTCAACTTCAATCGTCTCTTTTGCTCTACGAATAATATCAAATCTTTTTTGTAGCGATTCAAGACCATCCTCTAATAACTTGACTTTGTGTTTTCCTACAGAATTCTCTTTAGAAGCATCGTGTCTGTAATAAAAAGGATACGTTAAAGCTTCAGGGAGATTAACCTCCTCCTCAGATGCGCTAGTATTTAGAACAATTAAAATAGAAGCTAAAAACAATAAAGCTCTTTTCACCATCAACCCTTTCGTTAGTTTACTTATGAACAGAATAACTTTATTTCATTAAAAGCTAGGCTTAAGTGATAAAAATTATAGGTATGTATAGTTTTTAGACAGTTAATACGAATTCGATTGACTAAAGTCGATGATGTCTTATTTAAAATAAATCTAAAACCCTCAGATTTAAT
>CAWUIU010000401.1:0-3479 GCA_963922285.1 uncultured Oligoflexia bacterium
CGAGAGCAAAGAAATTGACAATGGATGATATGAGTGGAGGTACTTATACTTTTACAAATAATGGTTCATTTGGGATCTTAGCTGCAACTCCAGTTATCCTTCAACCTCAATTAGGTATCTTCTGTGTTGGTACAATGAAGAAGCGTCCAATTGTTACTGATGAAGATGCAATTGCTATTCGTCAGATGATGTATGCAACTCATACATATGACCATCGACTAATTGATGGTGAAGTTGGATCGAAGTTCTTAAAGCATGTTATTCACACGCTTGAGAATACTGACTGGCAACAGTTATTTTAGAGATTAGACTTTTTGTAGATTTTTGAAAGAGGCCCATAATTTGGGCCTTTTTTTGTCTTTTTAAAATAGGTAATGAAATGACAAAAGCAGTATTTATATTTGAGTAATCAGTGGAACTTATTTTTATATAACTTTCTAGTTTAAGCCTTTTTCTATAGATTGGGCCAGCATAGGTTCCACTTACAAAGGCCTGCATGAGAAGTGTTAACCAGAATGTTGCTATGATCTAATGGATTGAAAGTGAATAGCTGTCAATTCTTTTATTCAAGCCATCAAACATATGTTTATTTTATTTGATCATTTCCTAATAAAATAGATCGTTTACTTTACCTAGTCTTTGTCGCGACAAGAGCAAGACGAGTTAGTTGACTGTTCTTGTGTAATTTTAAATTGTTCTGAACCTCTTTTAGCTTTGAACGATAGAGATCTCCTCTTTGTTCACTAAAAAAATCCTCTTCTAAATTTACAAGTTCACTTTGGAGAGTTTTCCAGAGATTTAGATCATCCTGAGTGAAGTCGTTTTTTGACACATTGGTTGTGAGCTGAGTTAGATTCTTAAATAGACTAGACTTAGTGTAATCTTCTTTGAATGTGTGAAAAAAAATTATTTTCCCATTATTCTTCAAGGAGTTGAAAAGTTTCTTTAGAACATGTTTTTCATCTTTTACAAGATAGAAAGAGTCAAGTGAGTAGATGAGATCAAAGCTATTTTCTTCAAGATTTAGTTCTTGATACTTTACGGGTTTAATACGAGAATCATCTCCGTTATAGGCAAAATCAACCCCAATTATATCTGTATTAAACTTTGAGTTGATGTGATCCATTAGGTGACCATTTCCACAGCCAAGATCTAAAATGTATTTTGATTTAGACTCATCTATTTCTTGAAAGAGAAAATTGAATTGATTATATGTTAAGTTATTTTGAAAAGCTCGTTTTATACCTTGAGTTCTAAAGCAGAGCTCAAGGTAGGCTTTAGAATTTTCAATCTTGGTGTAATAAGAGGCAAAGCTCTTCGCTCCATTCTTAAGGAAGTAATTTTCATTAAGACGTCTTTTAATAAGATTCAGCATTAGAATTTAAATTTTGCAATAAGTGGATCGTGATCAGCAGTTCTTCCCATATAATCAGAATTAACATTAAGAACTTCTAGTTCAACACCATTTTTATTCATTTCACTATTCGAAAAAATATAGTCTAGAGCTTGACTTGTACCATTATGGTTTGTTGTGTAACGATCTCTAGTTTCAACCAAATTGTCTTTTTCAATAAGATTTAAAAGAACGTCACCCTTTAAAACTTGCATTGAGGTTTCATCGATATTTGCATTAAAATCCCCAAGAACAACAATTCCAGCTCCAGGAGATCTTTTTTCGATGACTCTAACAAATTCATTAATTTTGGAAGCGATATTTATTCTTCTTGTCTCAGAGCCCGACGAAAATGGCTGATTCGCCCCATAAAGTGAACTATCTCCTAGTTTCGAATTGAAGTGATTACCAATAACAAAAACCTTTTTGCCTCTAAATTCAAATTCAGAAACCATACTTCTTCGAGATCCACTAAATGCATCATCCTGTGGAAAGACTCGACCAGGATTATAGTTTAGAGATCCATTCTTTCCAACGATTGTTTCAGCAAAAGGGGCAGGTATTGATCTTTCCTTAAAAGTAACTTTTGAAGCATCATAGATCATTGCTACTCTAATATTACCACCAGGTTGACCACCTTCATTAAATGCTAGAGGGTCAATATTAATTGCCTTATATTCACGAGAGCATAATTCAATTTGTTCTTCATCCTTAGTTACAGAATGTTTTTTCTTCATTGCAGTTATGATTTTCTTTAACGTAATATCTGCTTCACTTGTCCCTGAAAAATCAGCACTGTTATTATCTTGAACTTCGACAAGGTTTACAATGTCTGGGCAGTTAAGATTGGCCTTTAGAGAAATAGCGAGATCATCGATTCGAGCATCTTGATTTCCACCAAGATTTTCAATGTTGTAAGTTGCTATTGTTAGACTGTCTTCATCACTTGTTATTGTTGTACGACCTCGGTCATACAGAGGAGTTTCTGTCTTATCAGCTTTATTATTTTCTCCGAGAAGTTCCTGAGGTGTCGGTGTCATAAGAACGTATTCACCATCACCAAAGAGGTTCATGTTAAAAGTAAAGACACCTTCAAGTTCTCCTTCGAGTAGGTCTCCAACTTTATAATAATTTCCTGTGGCAATTCCCTTAGAAAATTGGCCAGTCGCAATTTGCAAAATCTCAGGATTATGATTATGTGTCATCTCATCAAGAATTAGACCGCCAACACTTGTTTGACCTGAAAATGTTTCTCCGTCAGCTTTAACATAAAGAGTAAGGTGGCTTTTTGGTCCCTTTCTTCCTGTGTCACCATCTCTCATATCCTCGTTTCCACCTCTAAAGCCAAGTACTCTAGGGTTAGAAATTTTAACTCTCATATGTTCAATGGACTCAAAGAAATCGAGAGTCTCACTGATATCAAGAGAATTTTTTTGGTTAACATTACCTTTGTGAGAAGAAATAACAGTATCTGGTATTTTTGTTCCACCTTTTCCTAGTTTTAGTAGAGGAGGTAGAGACACATCTGTAGTTAGTACCTTTAGAGATTTTACGTCTCTAATTGTTGTCGATGACAATCCAGTGTTTGCCATTACCTCATAAACAGTTCCTGTCACTCTAACGAGATCTCCGTCCTTAACTTTCGTTGTTCCAGGTAGGGAAATCTTTATAGCTTCAGAGGTACGAGGGTCATTATCAGAGCTTGAAGATTGGATAAGAATATCTGTTCCACCAGGATAATTGTCAACAACACCAACAGCAGTAACAACACCTGTTGTCGTTACTTCGTAACCATACATTTCAGACATGAACTTTGTTCCTTGGATAGAGGAGATAGTCTGAGTTCCTTTATTTCCAAGTACAAACTTCGTTACATTAGCTCGGTTCCACTCTTTTAAGTTTGTTTCATAGTCATTTTTGGCAACATAAGCCTCAACTGCTTTTTTAGCAGATACGACCTTGTCACTCATGCGCAGAGAGTATGTCAGTCCATTACGATATTCATAATTTGGAAAGGCATCTCTGTCATTGAAGAAGTACTTACTAATAGCGACTCTGTAAGTTTTTTCTTTATCAAAAATATTAT
>CAWUIU010000402.1:0-3474 GCA_963922285.1 uncultured Oligoflexia bacterium
GGATAAAATGCAAATGCGCATTCAGTATGACTTGGAATATATAAAGAACTGGTCACTGTGGTTGGATTTTAAGATAGTGATATTTACTTTCTTTAAAGGATTTGTCGGGAATAATGCATATTAAATAATCACTTTTATAAAAGATATTTTTCATGAGTTGTTAGTGTGGTGTTTGTGTTATTAGTTGTAATAGATAAGAAGTTTTCATATTAAATAAAACGGTTTATAAATTAATTATTTGGTTCTGTATAGAGTTAAGGGCTGCTTGTGAAAGTTTTAATAACAGGATGTGCTGGTTTTATAGGCTGCGCATTAACAGAGTATTTGCTAAAGCAAAATGTTGAAGTTGTGGGAATAGATTCTATAAATGACTATTACGACGTTAGATTAAAAGAGTATCGTCTAGAACGTATTAAGAAGTATAACAATCTGACTTTTTATAAGATTGATATAGCTAATCAAGAAGAAATGGTAAGTGTATTTGAAAAACACACTTTTGATGTTGTTATAAATTTAGCAGCACAAGCAGGTGTACGATATTCAATAGAAAATCCGCATGTTTACGCAATTAGTAACTTAATAGGAATGACAAATATATTAGAGTGTTGCAGACAATATGACGTTGAACATTTAATTTATGCTTCTTCAAGTTCTGTATACGGAAAAAATACAAAAATACCATTTACTGAATCAGATAGAACTGATTTTCCAGTGTCTTTTTATGCTGCTACAAAGAAATCCAATGAGGTAATGGCTACATCATATTCCAATCTGTATGGACTACGGGTAACTGGATTAAGATTTTTTACTGTTTATGGACCCGCTGGCCGTCCAGATATGGCTCCTTGGTTGTTTACGAGAGCAATATTAACAGGTAAAGAAATAGACGTCTTTAATAAAGGCGATATGTATAGAGACTTTACTTATATAGAAGATATAGTGGCAGGTATAGTTAACGCAATTGAAATAAAAATGGAAAGTAAAGACAATATTTATAATTTAGGTAATGATACACCTGAAAAATTAGGTGACTTTATTGAAATAATAGAACGTATCTGTGAAAAGCCAGCAAGAAAGAATTATAAAGAAATGCAATTGGGTGATGTTAAAAGGACTTGGGCAAATATAGACAAGGCAAGAACAGAATTAAATTATACCCCAAGAACAACACTAGAAGATGGACTTGAAAAGTTTATAAGTTGGTATACAGATAATGTTGAAATTTTTGGTTAGATTAAAAATTTTATTAATAAGAATGTTTCTTGGTGAACTAGCATATTCAAGAGTTTTAGGCGTAATTCATGGAGTGGGTTGTAAATTCGAGGGGAAAAATGATTTTGGTACTGAACCTTACTTAATAAATATAGGAAACTATGTCAGTTTAACGAATGTCAAGTTTTTTACACACGATGGATGTGTAAGAGTATTTAGAAATTTAAAAGAAGAAGATAGTGACATAGATTTAATAAAACCTATAAAAATAGGAAACAATGTCTTTATAGGCAGTAATGCTTTGCTTTTACCAGGAGTAAAGATTTGTGATAACGTCATAATAGGTGCTGGTAGTATTGTAGTTAAAGATATTTACGAAGAAGGTGTTTATGCGGGAGTGCCGGCAAAGTATATTCGTTCTCTTGAAGATATGAGATCAAAGATATCCGATGATTTGATTCATACTAAGCACTATTCTAAAATAGAAAAGAAAAAATATTTAATAAATAAGTTTATGTGAAAGAGATGCAGCATCATTGGTCAAAATATAAGTCAATATTATTTCCCATTTCAACAGCTCTTTCATTTTTAGTATTTAATTCCTATTTAAAAGTTACAGTGTCGATCAATGATTACGGTGAAATGGCTTTATATTTTTTGAAGATAAACCTGTTATTCGTAATTGGACTTTTTGGTGTTGAGCAAGTTATTATTCGGAATAGTGAATTAATTAATGAAAAATTGTATATATCAAAGAGTATTTTACTACTAGTCTTTTCTTTATATTTAGTTTTTATAGCTCTTTTACTTTTATTCGAAAAGGAACAGCTGGAACTCTTACTGCTTCTGCTAATAATTCCTATAATGTCTGTCGTATCGGTAATGCTAAAATGCTTAGGGCATTTGTCGAAATATTACATTATCATAGGTGGATGGAAGCTAGTCTCTGTAATTTATATGTTGATACAACTATCGGGTCTTGTTGAATTTAGTATTAAACAATATTTGTCTGTCTTGTTCTTTTCTTCAATTGCATTACTATTTTTTAGCCTAAAAGAAATTTTGCAAAGGAGAATAGTATTATTTAAGGACCCGCAGGAAAAAGAAAATTTAATTTATTTATATTTTCCCTCGATGCTATCAATAATTGGAT
This sequence comes from uncultured Oligoflexia bacterium, assembly GCA_963922285.1. Lineage (GTDB taxonomy): Bacteria > Bdellovibrionota > Bacteriovoracia > Bacteriovoracales > Bacteriovoracaceae > Halobacteriovorax_A. Next base: position 2,366 of record CAWUIU010000402.1, read on the forward strand.
ATTGTTTTTACGACTATTTTGATAGGTTTGTTATTAAAAAATATCTGTCTGTTGATGTGTTTGGTGATTATTTTTTTGTTTATACCGTAGTGGCGTCTCCTATACTTTTGGTGTCATCTTACATTGCTACTTTCAATGTAAGGAAATATAAATCAGATTTTAAATTTGATTTAATAATTAATGATATTAAAAGCTCATCAGTAATTTATTTATTTTTTATAATAATTAGTTTGCTTTTATTTCTTTCTTTTGAAAGTCTTACTGGTCTATTTAATGTCGATAGTATTTCAAAAGTTGCTTGGCTTCTAATTGTAATATTAATTTTTCTAAAATCTCTGTATTTTAATGTTTCACTTGCATATAACTTAATTTACAAAGAAAGAAGTATGGCATTTCTATCTCTTGTTTATATAGCCAACTCAATCTTAGTAATTATTTTACTTGGATTTTTAGCTGAGGCACACATTTCAGCCTTGCTATTGATCTCAATTTGGATGATATTCGCTAGGTTGTTACTGTCGACAATCGGCTTAAGACTGGATCATGAATATGATTAATTTGAATTTCATATTCGCAACAATATTTTTACTTGCTTTTTCATTTTCATACAGTGAACTTTCTGATGTATATAATGAAGTGGTAATATCTATTTGCTTAATTATTTATTATGTGTTGGTCTTTTTATGTCTGAGAAGAAAGAATGTTTATTCATATTCTCATACCAAATGGTTAACGCCTGAAATACTTTTTTTTCTTCTTTATTATTTTATATTTTTCTATCCATATCAGTTGTCTTTATTTGGATTTTTTGACTTGCAATCAAGTAAGTTTTTGAATGTTTTCTTTCATGACTTTTCAACAAAAGCAGTTTTGTTGTCTACATTAGGTGCTTATTTTTTCTACCTTGGATCTGGTTTTAATTTTAAAATTATTAACGTGACTTATCGTAAAAAGATTAACTATAAATATATGAGCTTTTTTTTGGTTTCGTTGTTAATTTTATTTTTACTTATTTTTATTTTGACAGGACTATCAAACTATTTAGGAGAGAGCTACAAAGGAAGTGATGTTGGTACTTCTGCGCAAAATGGTGTTTACTTTTTGGTAAG
>CAWUIU010000403.1:0-3468 GCA_963922285.1 uncultured Oligoflexia bacterium
CGACACTTCCATGATGAGTGTGAAGATAATAAGCTCCAACTTTTCTCACATTGATTCCAACTGCTAAATGGCATCCTCCACCGTAAGACTTAAAGGCCTGACGTTCACGCATTACTTCACTGATTGTGTCCTTGTGTTGCATTTTTTCAAGCTTTTCTAAAAGCTCTCCATTGTCATCTCTTTCACTGTTGCACTCAATTGCCAGTGCACCTTGACTTGCAGCTGCTGGGAAAACAGATTGTGGGAGAATCATAAAATTGAGACCGTGGAGTAGTTCTTTTAGAGTTACTAGAGACTCTTCTGTGCGAGCTAATCTTTCAACTCCTGCAAGGGCCAAAACTATAGCATCGTATTCATCGTTTCTTAACTTTTCGATTCTTGTATTAACATTACCTCTTAAAATTTTGGTTTTAACACTTATGTTTTCACCATGTGGGATGTACTGACTTAGATTCTTTTCAATGTTAACAATTCGGCGAGGTGAACTTGTCCCAACAATAAGTTTATTTTTGTCTTTTAGTTTTTCAATTGTTGATTGTTTGATGAGTAAAATATCTTCACTGTAGGATCTCTCTGTAATGGCAGCAAGTTTAATTCCCTCAGGTCGATCACTGCCAAGATCTTTATATGAATGGACAACGAGATCGACATCACCTGTTAAAAGTGCAGCATCGAGCTCTTTAGTGAAAAAGTCTTTTCCCTCTAACTGCCAAAGAGGTTTGTCAGTAATCTGGTCACCTTGAGTTTTGATTACTTTTAATTCAAATTGATCTCCGGTGATTTTTTCAAGTTGATTTTTCACTTGTGTACATTGAGTTAGTGCAAGAAGAGATCCTCTTGTTCCGATAAGATATTTTTTCATTGTTCTATACTCCAGAATGCTTTCTATATACCTTTTCTTAATAGGTTACGTCCACAACTATCAGCTCAAAATTAAGGTAATTCTGCTAGACGTAAATGTAGTGTAACGTTAAAATATATTTAGATATCAAGGAGTAATAAAATGGCAAAAGTTGTGCTTGTTGTAGATGATGATGAACAAACAAGAGAGTCGATGAAAGAGCTTCTTGAGGCAAAAGATCCGTATATCGAAGTTCATACAGCAAAAGATCCACTTGATGCTATTAGTTCATTTCATAAGCTCAAAGATTCACTTGGCTTTGTTATTGTCGATTACTATATGCCTGTTGATAACGGTTTAGAGTTCTGTAAGGTCGTGAAAAGTAATAAGCCAAGTGTTCAGGTACTATTATTTAGTGGTAATCAAGAACTTAGATCTGGTGAAAACTCCTCAAATTACGTTGATAAGTTCTTTTTGAAACCAGACGGACGAGGGGTTGTTGATTACATTACTGGTGCATAAATTATTTATATTATTCTCTCATGTGTTCTATGCAAGTCTTCTAGATATTCATGTTTGAAGAGAGGTGGAGCATCTTTCTTACTCTGACTTTAGTCTAGGATGAGTCGTGGTTTCAGAATATGGTAGCTTCAAAAATCTAAGTTCCCTCCAGTTGTTTATTATTCCTGATGTTTAATGCGAAAGTTTTTGACCGCGAAAAAGAACAAAATCGTTTAACGTTATATCTTGTTTCAAAAAAAGGCGATGAACCGGTGTCTCGAATATTTATATACTAAAAGATGAAAGTCTTGATAAGCTATGCTTAAAGACATGAAAAACATTTATCAATAATTTTAAAGTACTTTAAGAAAACTCTAGATCACCCCAGAAAAAAGGTCGATAGTGACCAAGAGTTTCCTCTCTTCTTGTTGCAAGTTGTTTAATGGCAATACGAGCTTCATCAATTTTCTTTACCTTCTCGGCATTTAGAGTGCTTTGATGATCGAAGATATCCTCAAGCTTATAAACACCTTGATTTGAATTTTTTCTCGTTTGAATAGCACATGGAGAACCCAGGTCTATAAAGAGTTGTTCTTCAGGGCTCAGTTGACTGAAAAAAGACTCGTTAAAGAGAGTCTCATCAGCACCAATTGTATTAATTATTGAATCGTAGCTAAGAAAGTCTTCTTTTTGTTCCCAAGGAGTAGAGTTAACATTGTAAGCTTTGTATTCATTTAATATTTGATTAACCTTTTCTTGGTTTCTTGCACTAATTGTAATATCAAACTTTTTATAAAGTGCTCTAATGGCATCTTTAGCAAGTTTTCCTGAACCAAGTATAAGAACTTTCTTGCCAGAGCTTTGGTTCTGAATAATTTTCTTTGCTATTCCAGTATAAGAATGTTGTCCCAGTTGAAGTAGGTATTCACTTCTAATATCTTTTGCGTCTTTAAAGATTTTTTCAAGAACTTTCATGATTATACTCGAGCGAATATCTTGTTCAAGATAATGACTATATGCTTCCTTAAATTGAGAGACAATCTCATGTTCAGCCTGAAGTCGACTTTTGAGACCACATATCGTTTCAAGCAGAAACTGATAAGCATTTTGGCCTTCGTAAACTTCATGGTTAAATGGCGCTTCTTTATCGATATATGTTGTTAAAATAATAAGTCTCTGGCATGTTTTTAGGATAAAAGAACCAGGAAAATCAATTAATAGATCTTTATCAAAATTTGTGCTGTGAATAACTTTTATAGCATGTAACATTAATTTACCTGATTGATTTAGTCTTATCTTAATAGAAGCTTACTTATTATTTGTCATAAAAGTGTAGGATTGCGAAAAAAAATCACAAATTTAAGAATTATTTACAAATTTAATGGACCTCTTTCGGTTTGGCTTTTCAAACTTTTTTAACGGTGCTAAAAGTAGAGCATGGCAACAGATATTAAAGATGTTAACAAGCCGGGCTTTGTTGAACTCGTAAAAACATTTCTATTAAGGGTTGTTAATTCAAGACCTCTTAGGCCATTTAAAAATGGCTTTCTTCTTTTTGATAAGAAGGTTGATGGGGCAATCCTTTTCTTTGTTAAGAATTATGGTAAAACCAAGTTTATGATAGCGATGTCGAAAAGAGTTCAGGTTTTAGGAATCGAAAAAGTCTGGAACAAAGGCCCAAAAGCATTTATTTACTTCTTTCTCTTTTATCTAATCAGAGATACAATTCTCTACATTATAATACCAATTTGGATAGCCAAGGCTACTTCGGCTTCTTAAAAGATGTAATGATACAATTAATTAATAATATTATTTTGCTTCTGGGGGGACTAGGAGTTTTTTATTTTGGTTCGCGTGTGCTTAGTGAGGGATTGCAGGCTCTAGCTAGCAAAGCCGTCAAAAGTATTGTTTTAAATAAGAAGGTGAGTTCTCCATTTTATGACTTTTCTAAAGGTTCAGTTTTAACATTTTTAAGCTTTTCACCAACGATGAGTTCTGTCGTAACTCTGGGTCTCTCTTATGCTAGACTTATAAAATACGAAAGTGTACCAGCTATTTTTCTTGGCGTTATACTTGGCTCTCTTGGAATTGTTTTAGTATTGTCTCTTGGGTCAAAACATGTTGGG
>CAWUIU010000404.1:0-3436 GCA_963922285.1 uncultured Oligoflexia bacterium
TGATTGGTATTGATCCTAAAGATCTCGTTCTTATTGAATCAATGGCCTATGAGGATCTTCACTCTCTCTTAGATGAACTTGTCAAAGAAGGGCATCTCGAGCTTAAGCTCGAAAGTCAAGATGAGCGCTTTTATAAGAGAACGCTTGTAAAGAAGAAAAGTTTGTTAGCAAAAATTCTTAAATAATTGCCGTGATAATCCAAAGAGATGTAGCAGTTACAATGGGGATCGTAAAGTTGTCATCAATCTTAAGTTCGAGAAAGTCAAAACCAGTAACAATCGCCGAGCTTAAAAAAGAAACAATAAATAACTTAAAAGTTTGATCTGGATAGATATCAACTAGAACGAAGAGATGGATGAGAAAAGTCGAAACAAAGAAAGAGCTAGATCCTTCTAAGGAACGATGTTCTTTTAATTTAGTTTTACCAAACAGAATTCCCATGACGGCAGATAGAGGGTCACTTATCGCAAGAGTGAAAACCGCTACAAGAGTCATGTACTTAGGAAAGGTAAGGATGGTTAAGAGCATTCCCATTAAATATGGAATAGTTGCCGATTCTTTTAACTGTTCTTCAGCTCTTAGAAGATAATTATTGATCTTACTAAAAATACTTTTAAACTCAGGATACTTTAATCTAATCTGTTCTTGAATATAGAATAGACACGTCGCCATACCAAGAATATGAACAGCTTGTTGGTGTGTGAGATAATGCTTATAAATAAGTCCAGCACTGAGACCCATAAAGAGGTGGAAGAACCTTCTTGGAAGATGGAGGTCTCTTCTTGTGTTTTTTACCTCAGTCATATTTTCATTATGTTCTTTATCGATATTTGTGCCTTGGGCCACTGTTGTATCAGTCATAATTCTATCTCAAATTTGATGCGTTTGTAGTGATATATACTAGAAATACTTCGCTTTGAAAATGGCGTTTGAGGATTTTATCGATTTGCGCGTTTGCTAAATGTCCTAAATTACTTGGATGTTGCTCTGCAGGTTAACGATAATGTCCTTATGTTGAATAACACCGACAAGAACGCCATCCGATGGATTGACCACAGGAAGGATTTCTTTTCGAGTCATGGAGAAGATATCATGGGCCTGTTGTAGACTAGAGTTTGCAGGAATAAAAATCTCATCACCGATGAGATCTCTCGCGCTTATGAGAGGGTTACCTAGGTCAGAGTCTAGCTGTTTAATAGAAGAGATATTGAGCGAGCCCAAAAATTTGTGTTCTTTATCAACAACAGGGTAGACATGGTTATTTTCTTTTAAGAATGAGTGAATACTTTCAATATTTGCATCGGACTTGATGGCCATGACATCTGTGTTGATTAGTTCTTTAATATCGGAATTACTTAATGGGGGTTGTTCCTCAATGACAATGTTCTTTTTAAATTCCGAGACTGTATCTTTCAAATTGATTTTTCTCTTTGTGGTCTTTTCTTCTTGTAAGTACCATGAAGAAATTTCATTTGTTTTTAAAAGTGCAAGTTTTAAAAGCAAAGGACCTATGAGTTCAAAGACAAAAATACTGGAGATAACAATATTAAAGATCGTTTGTGTGGTGGGATGATCAATCGTTGAGACTCTCGTAACAATGGCCAGGGCTGCTCCTGCATGGGAAATAACTCCTAGACCCATATATTTCTTCACCATATCATTTTGACCATTAATACATTTTGCTGAGAAGTAATTTGCCAGAATAATTCCTAAAATTCTTGCAAAGATATAGATGACGCCAAGGAGACCAACACTTGTAAGAAGTGCGTTAAACTTAATATGTGTACCTGCCAATACAAAGAATAGTGCATAAATAGATCCACCAAGATTCTTCATATGTTCGTGAAGATCGTCTCCAACTGATGATGCATTAGCAACAGTAAACCCTAAAAAGAGGCTTATGAGAAGATTATCGACCATAAACCAGTTTGCAAGAGATTGACCCATCATAATTGTCGCAATAATAGCAAAGAAGATGTTTCCAATTTTTGTTTCAAATCTTTCAAAATAACTAAGAAATATTCCAAGTAATATACCAAAAAGTGCGGATCCTAATATGTTCCACAAACCCTCGAGAAAGAGTATTGGATCACCTGCTTTTGCTGATGGCCAATAGCCGACAAACATAAGTACCTTAGTCACAATGAGTGTACCAACAACCGCAAGAATTGTTGCAAAAGCAAGATAGATTTTTATCGAAGTTGTTATATCGCCTTTGGCACCATACTCTTTTATTACTAAGAGAGTTGTGGGAGGAGCAGCCTCTACAGCAACGAGACCTAGAAAAGAAGATATAATGAGGATTTGTGTGAAAGTAAAACTGGTGGCCATTGAGGTTAAGGCCATCATCAGTGCAAAGACAAAAATGAAAACACTAAAAGACATAATTAATGTTTGTAAGATTTGTTCTTTCTTAAGTTTTTGAAAGAGCTTCTTATTAAACTCACCGCCAATATTAAAGAGAATGAGACCTAGCGCTAGATCATTAAAAAAGCCAAAGGAAGCGGTGAACTCATGGGTGAGATGATTGAGAAGCTCAGGGCCTAGAAATATCCCTAAGACTATATATCCTGAAACTTTTGGCAGACCTATCCTCTTTGATATTTTTCCAATCAGTAAGCATAGAAGTAGTGTAATCCCAAGTAATGGAACAGTATCAACTAAAGCATTCGTCACTGCTGCTGTGGACATATGACTCCCTCAATTCATATCTATTAATTCTATAATCAATTAAGTTGTATATCTAAAGAAATATCTGTAGTTAGATAAGTTTATGAAAATACATGTAACCACGCAGATTCCTGCTGGTAAACTTCCTTTTACAGACCGAGAAATGGAGCTTAACATATTAGAAAACAATCATTTACAAAGGTATACAATATGAAGCGTAAATTATTTGGCGCTTTTCTCATGTTAACTCTACTTCTCGGTGCCATATCTTATGGTGTTCTACAATATACTTTCTCTCGAGGAATGAGATCAGGAAAGCTTGTTAAAGTTTCTAAAAAAGGTGTTATTTTCAAAACATACGAGGGTACACTAGATCTTGGAAGTGGAGATATGCTTACTTGGCAATTTTCAGTTCATGATGACAAATTAGGTGAGCAACTCGTCGCTCAAACTGGAAAAATGGTAAGCTTAGAATACCGTGAGCTTCTCTTTAAACTTTTCTATGAAACAAAGTATGATGTTGAGGGATGGAAGTTAGAAGGGAAGTCTGTTGACCTCGATTATCTTTGCCGTTTAGTGACATTTATTAGAAAGAATTCATCTGTCGTCAGTTTTCTTAGACCAATGATTGAGAGGGAAGATCGCGAACTCCTTGAAAGAATTCGCGAATGCCAAAAGCCTCGTTAAAAGGTTTTAAAACTGATCCATTAAATTGGTGTCAGTTAGCATTTCAAAAATGAAATTTCCCTTCTAAATTGTTGTTAAT
>CAWUIU010000405.1:0-3420 GCA_963922285.1 uncultured Oligoflexia bacterium
GTTATGATAATAGTCTAACTTTCAATGTACTTAAGAAAGGTTCAAAAGGTCTTTAGAGATGAAGTTATCAAACGGTTTTTGGCAAACTTACAAAGAAGTTCCATCAGATGCAGTGATCCCTTCTCATCAATTAATGATGAGAGCAGGTCTCATTCATAAAACAGCAGCAGGTTTATATAGTTACTTACCATTAGGATATCGCGCGATTAGAAAGGTCGAGCAGATTGTTCGTGAAGAAATGGATAAAGCTGGTTGCCATGAGCTTTTAATGACGGTTGTAACTCCAGGTGAACTTTGGAAAGAAACTGGTCGTTGGGACGTTATGGGTGGAGAAATGCTTAAGTTTAAAGACAAAGGTGATCGCGATCTTTGTATCTCTCCAACTAACGAAGAAGCGGTTACAGATATATTTAGAAAGACGATTAAATCTTATAAAGATCTTCCAGTAACTTTGTATCAAATTAATACTAAATTTCGTGATGAAATTAGACCTCGCTTTGGTCTTATGAGAGGCCGTGAATTTACAATGAAAGATGCTTATTCTTTTCATGTTGATAAAGAATCATTAGATGAAGTTTATGACAATCTCTTTAAGGCTTATGAGAATGTTTTTAATAGAATGAATCTTGAATTTAGTGCTGTTGTTGCTGACGGTGGAGCAATGGCCGATGGTGATGCAAAAACTCATGAATTTCAAGTTATCGCTGATTCAGGTGAAGATGAAATTATCTATTGTTCTGATACTGGTTATGCAGCAAATATTGAAACGGCAGAAACAAAGAGAAAAATTGCTTATAAAGAATTAGACGAGGCTCTTGCTATTGTGGATACGCCTGATAGAGCAACAATTTCTGATGTTTGTGAGTTCTTAAAAGAAGAACAACATCACTCGATAAAATCACTGATTTATAAAACTATTGATTCAGAGGAGGAGAAGTTTATTTTTCTTGCTCTACTTGGTGACGATGAACTGAATGAGCTTAAGCTAGAAAAAGTACTAGGCTCAAAAGTTGCGCCTGCAACTGACAATGATCTTATGAAGCTTGGCTTAAAGAAAGGTTTTATTGGTCCTAAATCTATGCCAGAAGATATGACAATTATTTATGATAATTCTGTTGATACGGATGCGGCATATGTTGTTGGAGCGAATGAAGTTGATAAGCACTTCACAGCATTTATTCCATCTCGAGATGGCGATGAGTTCACTCAAGCTGACCTTAGGTTAGCGAAAGAGGGTGATCTTACGATAGATGGTAAAGGTACAGTTAAAATTAAAAGAGGTATTGAAGTTGGGCACATCTTTCAACTTGGAGACAAGTATACAAAAGGTATGGATGTAACAATTTTGGATCAGAATGGTAAAGCCATGAATCCATTAATGGGTTGTTATGGAATTGGTGTAACAAGAGTTGTCGCTGCAGCTATTGAGCAGAATCATGATGAAAATGGAATCGTTTGGCCAGCTTCGATTGCTCCTTATCAGCTATCTTTAGTCGCTATAACAAAGTCTGATGAATACAAAGAACTTGCTAACGAAATATATAAAGAGCTACTGGAGAGTGGTCTAGAGGTTCTTTTTGATGATCGTAAAGCCGGTCCTGGATTCAAATTCAAAGATGCAGACTTGCTAGGTCTACCTATTCAGTTAGTTCTAGGTGAGCGTGATCATAAGAAAGACCAGTTACTTGAAATTAGAGTTAGAAAAACTGGTGAAAAAATAAAGGTTTCCAAAGAAGAAGCAATAGGAAAAATTAAAGATCTATTAAAGAATTTATAAGAAAAGGATTAAGCTCATGGATAGAGATATTATTGTTGGAATTCATTCAATTGCTCACGCAGTACAAAACCCTTTAAGAACAATTCATCAAATCGTTGCGACTGAAGATGGTATTGATAATCTAAGGAAAATGGGCGGAGTAAGTAATGAGGTTATTTCAAAACTACCAGTTCAGTTAGTATCGACACATAAGCTTCAAGAGGATGCAAAAAAGCATTTTGAGGATCTTGGTTTTAACTATTTCAGAGTACCAAGCGGGGTATTTCTTATTACTAATCCTGTTGAAATTGAGGACCCGTCATGGATTTCTGGTGAGCTTCAGTCAGGAAGACATTTAAAGATTTTATGTCTAGATAGCGTAACTGATGTACATAATGCTGCAGCAATTATGAGAACGGCAGCGTTTTATGATGTTGATTGTGTCGTTATTGCTTCAAAAAATAACTTCGGACTAGGGCCTTCTTTTGCCAGAATTGCCTCAGGAGCACTTGAATACGTTAAAGTTGTTAGATGCGCTAGCCTTCCTAAGTTTCTAAGTAATTTGAAGAAAAAAGATATTCGTCCTGTCGCACTAACGGAGCACACTGAACAGCGTGAGATGCCAGCTATACAAGGTTCTCGCTGTCTTGTCATGGGTGCAGAAGATAAGGGTCTTTCCAATGCTGTTACTAGGATAATAGAAGACAAAATACGTCTTGAGCCTAAGGGAAAAATTGAATCTTTGAACGTGTCTGTTGCTGCTGCGTTAGCAATGGAAAAAGTTTTTTAAAATTCTTTGCAAAAAAAACTTGCAATAAAACTTCGTTTTCATTATAAATATGTTTCACCAAGCAGTGAATAAGCTGGCATAGCTCAGTTGGCTAGAGCAGCGGTTTTGTAAACCGCAGGTCGTAGGTTCAAGTCCTATTGCCAGCTCCATTTAGGCGAGGTTGCCGAGTGGCCAAAGGCAACAGACTGTAAATCTGTCGGGTTTTCCCTTCGATGGTTCGAATCCATCTCTCGCCACCACTCTTAAAAAAATCTTTACAATAGGTTTTTGAAAGAGTAAAAAATTTCAAAGTAAGCGGGCGTAACTCAGTTGGTAGAGTGTCAGCCTTCCAAGCTGAATGTCGCAAGTTCGAACCTTGTCGCCCGCTCCACTTTTCTTACCTTTTTAGACTTCAATCATATTAAATAACTTTAAAATATTAAATATCCTTGTTTTGTTGCTTTTTACTTTCTACTTATGTTTTTCATAAATCTAACCGATATTATAGGCCATCAAAAAATTAAAAACTTCAAAAGAGTTTTTAGTTAGGTGTTAAGCGAAAAAAAATTTGCCAAATAAGTAGAAACTAATCTAAAAAGGGTGTAATTTGTTGTATTCCACGCTCGCGTGGCTCAGTGGTAGAGCACTTCCTTGGTAAGGAAGAGGTCACGGGTTCAATTCCCGTCGCGAGCTCCACTTTCGTGAGCAAATATTACAATAAATTATCATGTGGAAGTTTTTTTAAGCTTGAAACACGAATTAAATTAGAAGATACTTACTACTTTGAAAATAGTATTAACAACGGCAAAATGCCTAATTTATTAATAGAGGAGACTTTAGTCATGGCAAAAGAATCTTTTGACAGAAGTAAGCCCCACGTAAACATTGGTACGAT
>CAWUIU010000406.1:0-3415 GCA_963922285.1 uncultured Oligoflexia bacterium
AAAATTTCCTTTCATGGTTTTACTGTTGTAGTTGTTCGTCAGAGTTAAATAAACATCCCCTGTCTTTGGATGAATTTCAAAGTCTTCAGGTCGATCCATTGGCGTTGCACCAAGCAGCCTTCCCGCTTTTCGACAATGAATAAGAACTTCAGTTTGATCTTTAAAATGCTTTTGTAGAACTTTAGATTTTTTATAGTCAAGAGAAAGCCACTTTCCATTTACAAAATCACCCACAAACAACTCCCCTTCTTCAAGAGAATCCTTCTTACTTGATATAAATTTGTAAACAAACTCATTCTTCTTGTCATCACCTGAAAAAGCAACAACAGTCCCATCTTTGGCACGAGTTACCGTACAACACTCATGAGCGTATCTACCGATCGACGTTAACTTTTTAGCATCTCCTGTTTTCGGGTTTACTTCAACAACCCATCCATAATGATGAGGACTTCTCTTTTTATAATTTTCCCAACCAAATCGACCAGGCTCAAACCTACCTCCATGGTAAACTTCACCATAGTAATCTTGGTAATTTTCTTCGCAGGTTAAAACAGTTCCCCAAGGAGTTACTCCTCCTGCACAATTTCCAAAAGAGCCTACAGCAATTCTCTCACCAGCAATAGGTCTTGATGCGACGATAGGTATTTTCGAAAAGCCATCAATTCTTCTATTATATTGAGAGTCTTCTACAAAAGACCACTTACCACTTTCATCTTTCTCAATTTCAATTAAACTTCCACCAATGGATTTCATCTCTTTAACCATTTGACTCTTTGTTCTCTGTCCGCCTCGAACATATCCTGATACAAATTTAGGATCAGGGTATTCATGATTCACCCAAAGAATTCCAGTTTTATTAGTTAGAGGAAAAAATGCAGTATAGTCATTATTAAAACCAAATTCTTCTTTGGCATTAATTTTATCACCCCAAGTTATAAGAATGTCATAATTAAGGCCGTCAGCTAAAATGACCTCATCCTCTCTTGAAGGAAATGCTTTTGATCTTCTTAGTAATTCCTTTGTCGTTAAACCAGTAGTTCCACAACTCATAAGAACAGGCCCAAGAGCAACTGCTCCACCTAAGAATTTAACGAAGTCTCGACGATTAATTTCTGACATATATACATCCTTGTTGACCAGATTATCATAGCTGAGCATTCTCAAGGTTGAAAGTATAAAATGAGAGATAACAATGACTTACCGAGGCAAATAATAACTCAATTTATAGTAATTTTTTCATTATCAGGGAGTTTTTATTCCATATAACAATCTCTTAACGTATAGTGTTGCAACCATGGACTTATTTAAAAAGAAAAATCCAAAGAGTACCCAGCTCGCATTCGACTTTCCTCGAGAAAAGGAAAAGGACCGAAACTTTCACTTAGGTGGAAAGAGCTTTTACTTTTTTGATTTTGATGACAATGTTGTTTATCTAACAACACCAATTGTTATATTTAATAAGGACTCAGGAGAAGAAAAACTTCTATCGAGTTCAGAGTTTGCAAAACATAACCGAATCATTGGGAAAGAGGGAATGTATGAAAACTTCTACATGGACTTCAATGATGAGAATGGTTCCTTTAGAAACTTTCGTGACCAAGATTTTTCAATCGGTCAGAGAATCACTGGAAAAAGACAATCTTTCATAAAGGATATCGAATCGGCAATGAGTCAAGCTGATCACATCTGGCAAGCACCTAGCTGGAATCACTTCTATCATGCGACCTATAATCAACGCCCCATTTCTATAATTACAGCACGTGGACATCGTGCAGAGACAATTAGGGAAGGAATAGAAAAAATTGTTGAACATGGTCACCTTCCAATTGCTCCAAATTTTCATACAATCTATCCAGTATCAAATCCACAAATTAGAGAAAAACTTGGTGGTCCAAAAGATGGCTATTCAGTACCTGAGCTTAAATATCGTGCAATCATCGAGTCCGTTGAAAAAGCGATTAATGAATATGGATACTCTGACTTTCACCGATTTGGTATGAGTGACGATGATCCAAGAAATATCGACCTTATTACTGACTCGATGATTGAATTAAAGTCAAAATTCCCTAGAATGAGCTTCTTTGTTATCCAAACGTATGAAAATGGATTTGAAAAACGTGAAATTCTTGAGCATGAAGTTAAAACAATCATCAGTAAATCTGAGTCACGTCTCAATCAGATTAACCTTTTTATCTAATACCTGAGTCTTGTGCACCGGTAATAAAGTCCTTCACTTTCTAGCCGATAAAGATCATATGAAAAGAATGTGTTTAATTGCCATTTTTATTTTATGTATCTCATGCTCGACTAGCATTAGGACAGAAAGTCTTGATAATGAGTTTGTTAACTCATTTCCGGTCTCTTACTACTTTAATGAGTCAATCGACTCTTCTGAGGATAGCTCAAAGTTAATTGGCAATAAGTATAAAACACTTATAAACCCAAGTAAAAAGGACCAAATAGCGACAGCTCCTGTGGCTAAATTATATGATCTCGAACGTGATGGCGATCTCACAAGTCTAGCGGAATTGGAAGAGCTCGACGTCGACTCAGAAATAAGTCTTAAAGATATCGATGAGCAACTTGATGTACGAAGAGATATTGCCTCTCAAAATGCACCTGAGTTTGATGAAAATGAGATGGTAGATAATACCAAGACAGCACTAAATAATAATCTTGTTGTTGAAAATGGACAGATTAAACTTAGAAAAAAAGGCTTCAACATAAAAGATTCTGATCTGGATACTCTTCTTGGCTTAAAGGGACTAAAAAAAGAAGCAGCCTCGACAAAAGATCTCAATCAACTTATAGGACTTAACAACAAGCAAAAGTCGAAAGATGAAGAAATAAGGCCTACACTCTTACCAAAAGGCTTCGAAGATCCTGATCAAACGGCAAAAGAAGTTGAAAAGGCTCTAGCGAAAAGAGAGAAATCACAAAGAGCTTTTTACCAATCAAGAACACCTGCCTCATTCTCAAAAAATGTAGGTATAAAACCAGGTAAAGATGTTACAGAAAAAAGTTATCGAAATAAAGATGTCATATATGCAGCGAAAAATGCTGTAGGAGAGACAGTTGAATACCTTGTAAGAAGCAAAGGTTTAGATATCAATACAACAGATCGTAAAGGTAGGACTGCACTCCATCATGCTGTATCAATGAAAAGGATTGGAATGGTTCTCCACCTGTTAAGAATAGGTGCCAGTAAAGAGATCAAAGACAACACTGGCCTGACCCCACTTGACCTAGCAATGAAAGCTGGTCACAAAAAGCTGATTAAAGCGCTCAAGTAGAATTCATTTCTCAAAACGATATCTTTAGTTCATCATATTAATTCAATGAAATTAATTATTTTGACTCTATTTCTGTTCAACTCAAATGCAATTGCGGACTGTGCTGACTCATACTCCATGAT
>CAWUIU010000407.1:0-3393 GCA_963922285.1 uncultured Oligoflexia bacterium
AGCAAATACTGAGTCACTTTCATTGACATTGGGTCCATCTGTGAAGGTAACTGTTGAGTTATCTGAGACAACTGTATAAGACGATACTGTAGTATCTTGTACTTTACTTCTGGCCCAGCCAATAGAGATTGTTGGAATCAAAAATGACTTTCTTGATGCAAGTGCCTGGCGAATCCCTACCCCATAATTAACACTTTTAATGGTCTGAGAAAAAGAAGTCGGACGTACGACAGGATCAACACTACTATTAATAATATTGAGAGTTTCATCTTCTTCTTCAGAGTAATTAAATTCAATTGCCGTCATTGATAGAAAATAAAAAGCAATTGAGCCTGAATAGGAACGACTTGTACTCTTATCTTCCCTTTCAGTACCAAACACTTGTTTGTCATAACC
Source organism: uncultured Oligoflexia bacterium (assembly GCA_963922285.1). Classification (GTDB taxonomy): domain Bacteria; phylum Bdellovibrionota; class Bacteriovoracia; order Bacteriovoracales; family Bacteriovoracaceae; genus Halobacteriovorax_A. The sequence continues at coordinate 397 of CAWUIU010000407.1, forward strand.
AAACTCAAAGTCGATTTCTGTTGCAGCAAATGAGTTTAGGCCGATAAGAGAGATAATAGATAAGAATATAAGTTTTCTATAATTAAACTTCACATCTCTATTATAGGTAAAACAGACTCAATAATTCTTGAAAGGGAGGTTTTTGCCCTTTTAAAGCTATAAGTAACTACATTTATTACTGTAGTCGACGTCCATGTGCCTGGACAAGTTCACCTTGGCAGCTAAGAGCTGTTGTCGAAGTACATTTAACATCAACCCAATGCCACTTTAAATTATCTTCTGTCTGAGGTTTGAAATGAATAATACGATTACAATTTGTACGTCCCTTCCACTTAGTTTCACCTTTCATGTTATTCGAACCTTCAACTAATACACGATAAGTCTTTCCAACCATTGTCGCTCTAAGCTTCTCTTGGATCTTTAGCTGATGAGCTTGAACCTCATGGAGACGGGCCTTACGAATTTCTTTGGTAAGAAAATCATCCATCTTTGCAGCTCTTGTTTTTGAGCGCTCTGAATAAACATATGAATAAATGAAATCAAATTGAGCTCTATTGAGAAGATCGATTGTCTCTTGGTGTTCCTCATCAGTTTCATTTACGAAACCACAAATAATATCAGAAGAGATCACGATTTCAGGCTGAGCAATACGTAACTTCTCCAAGAGACCTAGGTAATGCTCTTTAGTATATTCACGATTCATTCTTTGAAGAACTGTGTCTGAGCCAGACTGAACAGGTAGATGAAGATGCTTTGAAAGCTTCTTTGAACTTCCATGAGCAGCTATTAACTCATCACTAACGTCATATGGATGCGAAGTCGTGTATCTTAAAATTTCGAGCCCATTAATTTGATCGAGGTCATAAATAAGCTCTGCTAAGCTCTCTCCATTCTGCTTTCCAAAAGAGTTAACATTCTGACCAAGAAGCATAACCTCCTGAACTCCTTGGTATTCAACGAGTCTTTTAACGTCCTGAACGATTTCATCTTTTTTTCTCGAACGCTCTCGACCACGGGTATAAGGAACAATACAGTAGGTACAATATTTATCACAACCCTTGATGATATTGACGAACGCTTGAGGTGTTCCATGATTGATTTTCGTTTCAATAGAAAAATCACTTGAACGATCCCAAGAGTTAATAGCAAATTTGTCGTCGCCTGCCAGAGTCCTAAAAACCATGTCATTAATTGAGTCAATTGTATCCGGACCAAAAGCAAAATTAAGATGCTTATACTTTTTAACTAAGTCTTTCCCCTCAGTTTGAGCAACACACCCACCAACACCAATGATTAAATCACTCCCTTTTTTCTTTTTTAGATGCTTTAACTCACCTAGTTGAGAGTAAAATTTATTATTTGCTAAATCTCTAACCGCACAAGTATTAAAAAGAACTAAGTCAGCATCTTCTAACTCTTCAGTTTGTGAATAATTCAACTTTGAAAGGTGGGCAACCATACGATCTGAATCATGATAATTCATCTGACAACCAAAAGTTTTCATCCAAACCTTTCTTTTTGGAAAAAAGTGACCATTTTCACCAGTATTTTCAACATCAAAAGATATTTTTGCATAATCAATATTAGATTTTCCAAGGCCTGATGGATTTTCTTGCGTCATTTTCACTCCAAAAACTGGCTTATCAATCAAAATACCAACATTTAATAAGTGGAAAATGAAAAATTCTAAGGTTTTTCTTTGAAAAAAAGCAAGATTTAGGATTTTCCACTATCACTACAGTTGTTAAATCTGATGATAAGTGAATTATTTTGAAAATTTATATGACTTTTTACGAAAATCGTCTAGAAATTTGCAGATTTTACAAAAAAAAAGGGGAATCCTATGGACTCCCCCTCTTTATAAAGAAAATATATTAAATTATTTCTTTTTAGCAGCAGCTTTTTTCTTTGGAGCCGCTTTCTTAGTAGCTTTTTTAGGAGCAGCTTTCTTAGTTGCTTTCTTTGCTACTTTCTTCTTTGTAGCTTTCTTTGCTACTTTTTTCTTTGTAGCTTTTTTTGCTGTCTTCTTGGTAGCCTTTTTAACTGCCATGACATCCTCCTGGTTTTCAATACTTAATCTTAGGATAAACATTATTTTATTTCTGTGCAAATAAAAAACGCATTTTTTTTATCCTTAAGAAAAAAATTTTACGTTGTTATTATTTTTTTGTTCGGATCAATTTAAATTTTACTTTAAAAAAAATTATAGTTTAAAAACGAGAATGCCGACTACAAGCGCCTCTTCGTAAAACACAAAACTTTTGAACTCCCCTGTTCATGGTTGTTTCGAAAGTTTTATTTTTTAATTTTTCATAAAAATCTTTTTTCAATTTTTTTTTGAATGAGAAGAAAAAACTGCCCTTTGAAAGGGCAGTTAAAACAAAAAGTATGCAATTTTTTTTTTGAAATTTAAGAAATTTTAAGCGAAAGATCATCATTTTCGACATCAACAAAAACTTTTCCACCTTTTACTAATTTGCCGAATAGAATCTCTCCCGAAAGTACCTTCTTCAGCTTCTGATCGACCATTCGAGCGATTGGACGTGCCCCCATTTTCTCATCAAAACCATTATCAGCAAGCCAAACTTTAGCTTTTTCACTCAATTCGAGCTCTACATTTTTTGCTACTAACTTAACTTCTAGTTCTGAAACAAACTTTTCTACAATTTTGACCACAAATTCTGTCGATAACTTGTTGAAGTGAACAATTTCATCCAATCTATTTCTAAATTCAGGTGAGAAAAAGTTCTTAATTGTCTTATCTCTCTTCGAAAGGTTGCCTGATTTGGCACTTCCTAAGCCGATCCTACCGGCTTCCATGTCTTTTGCGCCTGCATTTGTTGTCATAATAAGAACAACATTTCTAAAATCAGTAGTTCTTCCTAGTGAATCTGTTAATTTTCCGTGATCCATCACTTGAAGAAGAATATTGAAAAGATCTGGGGGTGCTTTTTCGATTTCATCTAACAAAAGAACACAATGTGGGTTCTTTTTTAT
>CAWUIU010000408.1:0-3391 GCA_963922285.1 uncultured Oligoflexia bacterium
AATTACACCAGAAGTAATCAACCCTACTCTCATTCGAACTCTTGATATGCTTGAGCCATTTGGCATGGGTAATCAAAAACCTATATTTAAACTAAAAGGTGCAACTCTTAAAAGCTTTGATCTTTTAAAAGAAGTTCATGTTCGTTGGAATTTCGGCTCAAAATTAAATGATAATCTTTCTTTAAAAGGTATTAGTTTTAACTACGTTGGTAAATGGGGTATCCCTTCTCCGCATGAAGTTTTTGAAAGACAGAAATCAGGTGACGTTGATATCGAGGTCTACTTTACTCTAGGTTTTAATTACTTTAGAGGTAATAAGTATATGCAACTCATGGTGAACAAGGTTGAACTTTTTTAAGAGGTATCCGATAGACTAGAAAAAGCTCTTAATTAACTTTGAACAACTAAGCTTAAACTCTTTTGTTAAATATCCAGAAAAAAGACCATCAATGCCACTATAGAGCAAAGAAAAGAGTTTCTCATCAACTTCAACATTTTTTGACTTTAATAAGTCTTTTAATAAAATTCTCTTAAATTCATCATCATTTACATAATCAGGATCTCTCATTAACTTAGAGAAGTTATTACGATAGCTTTTCTTTAGTGCACTAAAAAAATCGTCATCATCTATACTAGCGTCGAGAAAACTATTTAATTTAAGATAAAAAGAAATAAAATGACTTCCCCTCTCAGTTTCTAAATAACTAAAAAGATGACTTAAGTCTACTTTTTCGCGAATAGAATAATCAACTAAGTTTATTACTTGTTCAATTTCTTCTCTTTCTTGGTATCTCTCAAAGACAGAGTGCATAGTGTTTATCTGACTTTCATTATTATATAGAAAGCTCATAACTTCTTCTGATATAAACCATGTCTTATCATATGTTTGAGGTGATTCATCAACAAACTTTAAAACATGTTCTGAAAGAAAATACTTCACATGTGAATCATCAGATATCAAATTAATCAGTCTTAAAATTAAATACAATTCTTTTTTAGATAAAATTTCGAGAGCATGCTTGTTCAAAGAATATTTTTGATTAAACTGCTTTAATCTTACGATCATTATCGAAGGCAAATTCTTAACTAATTCATCTATTTGCCTAATATCTTCCAAAGTATAGAATGAATTATAAAATCTAGCATCTGATAAAATATATTCGACAGCATTTTCACTTATCTTTAAATTCTGTAGTTTTTTTAAAGTGGAGAGGTTAATATTATTCTTTTCCATAACTAAAAGTAACCGTAACTTTGATTCAACATTTGGTTTCTCTCTGAATAAATAAGAATAAAGATCTTGATCTTCGACATCAATAAGAACTAAATGCTTCAAGTACTGTATTAAACTATCATCTAATTCATTACGATGAAAAACCTCACGAAGCTCAGCATTAGTTTCAAGAAACGCTAGCCCATTTAAAGCATACCAGCTTGATTTCGTTACATCTTTGAATATCTGAGGTGAGTTAATTTTAGATATTTCTTCTGTAAAAAACTTCTTTGTGAGTTGCCCCCTTTTAACAGCTAGCTTAAGTGCATCAAACGAATATTCATTATCAATAAGATGGACCTGACTTAATAATGCAGGGCTCTTAATACCATTGTCTAAAAGAAAATTAAGTGACATCATTTTTTGGTTGTCTGTTACAGACTTAGCTATCATTATCAATTCTTCAAGAGCAAAAGAAGATTTATTTAACTTTATGAATGTATCAATTTGCTCTTTAGAGATCACAGAGGCCATAAAATCCTGAAAACTTGCCAGAACAGCTTTTTTATTCTCACTATCAAAGTATCTCTCAATATTGTAATCAAAAACATTTATGACTTCGTTAAAAGATAAATCAGGATTTCTTTTAGATGCAGAATAAATAACATCCCACTGATCTCTAACAAGCCCTTCAATCACTTTTCTAGACTTATTATCTTCGCTCTTTTTACTTAGAGCTAAAACAGTATTAACAAAAGATTCTACATCTTGTTTTGAGTTTAACTCGAGTAATTTATTATAAATATCTTGCCCAATAATTTGATTCTCGACCATTTGTACCACTGCTTCATTTATATAGTCTCTATCATCTGTAATTATACGTTTAAAAAATTGATGAGATATTTTTTTATCAATATAACTATAGCCGTATGTTACACCTCTATTAGAACTAAAATTTTCAAGTAACTTATCTTTTTCGCGCCACGATAGTGAATAGAGGCGAGTAAAAGTATTAAATTGAGTAGGACTTTTAATTAAAGAAAGAATATCATTGAGCTCTTTATCTGTGTAGTAGTCGTATAATTTAGCAAAATACGCATCTGAGTAATATAAAAAAATGTTTTTCAAGACCTCCGTTGAAAACATTACATTCTTACTTTTAGATAATATGTCAGACATATTTGGAGGATAAAAGTAGATATATCTTTGACCCTTCTCCTCGATATATTCAAAAATTTCATCTAAAGACTCTTCACTAATACCGTTGTGAAAAATCATTGCAAGTACATATGGATCTTTTATCTTATTTTTCAATACTTTTTCTAAAAGATCCAATTGCCTATCACTTTTTACGTGTTGATAAATTTGAAGAAGCCTATTTGAAGCTCTCTCACTTTGGCTAAAGATTAGATTTAAAGTTCTAATTTCCATTTCGTTTTTTGCTCGAAAAATATTCTCGGAAATTTCAATGTCTTTTGGCCAAAAAATAATTTTTTTTAAAACTTCAAACGAACCAAAGTGATCAAGAAAATAATTTGCCTTTCCCTCTTTCATGATTTTATTTAAAATATCAAAATTAATACTGTAAGGAAGAGAAAAGGTTTTCTTGACGACATTACTGGCACTCTGAGAAGAAGGAACATAGCTTTTAATATCTCTTTTTTCAAGTTTGATATGCGCCTTTATAAACAATTGAAGATCTGCATTAGTACTTATATTCTCTATTGTCTCCAAATATTTATTCAAATAATCTAACTTATTACCGTAGAATATTCTTTCCGGATAAATAGGAATTTCACTATCTATCAAGAATTTAAAAGCACTAAGTTGATACTCATTTTTAATCCCATCAAAAAAATCGAAAGTATTATTGAAGAAATGACTTTTATAATAGGACCTCTCAGGAGAAAGCTCTAAATAATATACAGGTTTTAAAATGGAATAGAATATAGCTTTTAATTTATATTCATTGGATGCCTGATTCATCAAAGATATCATCGGGTGGATATGATTTTTTAATATCGATTGTTGATATTTTAATGGTAGGTCAAATCTCTCAACATATTTGTCAAATCGATCGTGAATCAATTCAACATATTTTTCAACAGATGTACTTGCAATTTGTCGATTATTTTCTTTATGTAAAAAACCAATATTATGACTAGAGCAAGACAGTAC
>CAWUIU010000409.1:0-3380 GCA_963922285.1 uncultured Oligoflexia bacterium
ATGCCAGGTAAAGTTGGTGTAGTATCACGTTCTGGTACATTAACTTACGAAGCAGTTTACCAATTAACTCAAAGAGATATTGGTCAATCAACATGTGTTGGTATTGGTGGTGACCCAGTAAATGGAACTAACTTTATCGACGTTCTTGAGCTTTTCGAAAAAGATCCAGATACAGAAGCGGTTATTATGATTGGGGAAATCGGTGGTGCAGCTGAAGCTGACGCTGCTAGATGGATTCAAAAAAATATGACAAAGCCTGTTGTTTCTTTCATCGCTGGTGCTTCAGCGCCTCCAGGTAAAAGAATGGGTCACGCTGGCGCTCTAATTTCTGGTGGTGATGATACTGCGGAAGCGAAGTACAAGATCCTTGAAGAGTGTGGTGTTCATATTTCAAGATCTCCAGCTGAGTTAGGCGAGGTTATGGAAAAAGCACTCGCTGGTAAATAGGTTATTTCGCAGGTTTCCAGTATAAGTTGCAACTTGCTTTGTCGCTACGAGCAAGATTTAATTCGACGTATTAGTCATACGTCTTTATCCAATCTTGCTCTAGGCTTCGTGCAATTCACAACTTCTACAGAAAAATCCCAGATCATGGGTAAGAAGTAGATTTAAATTGAATTTATGTCGTTTAGCGACTATAAAGTGGAAAATATATATTTTAGGAGTATACAATGGAAAGAACACTATCAATTATTAAGCCAAACGCTGTACTTGATAACAACATCGGTAACATTATCAAGATGTTTGAAGATCAAGGTCTAAGAATCGCTGCTGCGAAACTTACTCACCTTTCTAAGGAAAAAGCAGAAGGTTTCTATATTGAGCACAAAGAAAGACCATTCTTTGGTGAGCTTGTTACTTTCATGACTTCTGCACCAGTTGTACTTATGGTACTTGAAGGTGAAGGTGCTGTTATGAAGAACAGAGAAATCATGGGTGCAACTAACCCAGCTGAAGCTGCTGAAGGAACAATCAGAAAGCTTTATGCAAAATCAATCGGTGAAAACGCTGTTCACGGATCTGATTCACTTCAATCTGCTGAAAGAGAAGTTAACTACTTCTTCGACAAAAATGAAGTAAACGGAAGATGGTAATAGTTTAAACTATATATAATCTTATGAAAGCTCCTTTTGGGAGCTTTTTTTTTGCCAAAGTCTGTTTTCATTTTTGTCTTCGATACTTCATCGACAAAAAGCAACCAAAGTTGCTTTTTGATTATCTAGTTGAAATGAGAAAACATAAATCTACTTTAATGAGATCGATGAAGTGAAGTAAACGGAAGATGGTAAAACATCTGCGTCATTGGCCTGCCTAAGCAGGGCTATTGGCAATCTTCGGCTCCTGCCTACGATTGCATTCTTCGCGTCACGCTCATCGACGTAGTGTTAGCTCTCGTTCTCTTGGATGGGAGTAGCTCATTAAAACTTTTCGACTTGTTGAAAAGTTTTGCAAAAGAGCTAAACACAAAATTTCGATATAAAATGAAAGCTCCCTTTGGGAGCTTTTTTTTTAGCTTATTTTATGCTCTTGATTGGGACTTCTTTCAGATAAACCTAACTACATTCTTTTAGCTGTAGGTAAAGATCTTTCCGAGTATGAAGGATTTGTTGTTAAACCTGAGTATAGCGGGTTTCAGGCTGGATCTAGCAAGATGAAAGATAGCAAAGCGAATGCTCGATGAATTCTCCAGAAACTAGAGAGGCACATTACAGATCTTTTGCAAAAATTAAAGCATAAGCTTGGGATGTTGTATCTCAATAACTAATATAAAAAATAAATACTGCTCGAAATAGCATGGAAATAAAAATCATATGACCTACTCATAAGGTAGGTCTTTTTTTTATTCAAGAACATTCATGCAATTCTTTGATTGATTGGACATTCTAACAAATTACCTCTTACTGTCTTAACTTGCCTCCCTATGTAAATTTTATTTTCTGATATGTTATTTCAAAAGCTCTCAATAATTAAGGAAGGTTATATGTCTGAAGATAAGAAGTTATATGTCTATTGTAATGCTGATATTATCATTGAAAGCAGTGTTTACGAATTTCATACAATTGTAATTTCTGAGCATGCACTTTGGGGAAAGGTTCATGAAATTAGAAATATCATTCCTATGAAGACAAAGTGTAAAATTAAAATAGATCTTACTCGATATGATTTAGTTATTCTTGATGGGGTGGTTGAGAATGAAGAAGAGTTTGTAAAGGTTGTTGTTAAGCCTACTAAAGAGTGGGAAGACTTTGTTAACTTGAATAGTCGTAAAGATTCTTTCGTAAGAGGATAAGATATTACTTCGAATTAATTGCATATTTTATAAAAAAAGACCTCGCGAAGAGGCCTTTGTTATTTATTTTATTTATTTACTAAAGCATCTTTCTAATTTTATCTTCCATGGACTTTGCTTTGTCTGCATCAATTTTTTTGAAAAATGTTACTTCATAAGTGGCGTTACGCTGAGTGTTTTCCATTGTCTTTTCCATTACAATTGGTCCACGCTCAATTGATAACCAGCTTCCGCCTTTTCCAAAGATATTTGAAACAGCACCCATCCAATTCATTTTAAGCTGAAGAGGGTCTCTTTCGAGGGCCGTGATCTTTTGAACACTTAACTTACTCTTGTTTTTTCCAACATTAGTACCGGTGATGATACTGTTTTCAAAAACAATCTTAAAGCCTTTCTCCGTTTCCGATATCACATGGTAAGGCTGCTCTTTAGTGGAACGTACAATTTTGTCTTTCATATGATCAGTTCCCTTAATCATATCCATGATTCCAATTTCTAACTCCATTGGAGAGTAGAACTTCTGATTGTAAATGAAACCCTCATCTTTAATCGCCTCAATAATTCGCTGGTTTCGTTTGGCCATTTCAGGTGTTTCATTCGTAAATGTCCAACCAGTATTAAATCCTGATTTAAGGATATCCTCAATTGAAGTCTTGAGTTTAGAAGCAGGCATATCATAAGTATGATGACGAACTTTTGTTTGCATCATGTTTTGAACATCAGCTTCTTTTCTCATTTTGTTAAACACCGAGCAACTAGTGCTCACTATTAGTAGTGTCAGTATCATTAAATTTTTCATAGAGATATTCTTGTAAAAATAAAACTTGTTGGCAAGGGTTTTATTGAAAATTAAATAAGCCTCTCCCACTAGTGAGGGAAGAGGCACGTATCTTATTGATTCATAAAGTAGTAGAGTATGTTCTCACATGCTTGTGAGCTATTTTCGTAGTCAAAATTATTCGGTTGTATCGCATTCCACCATCTCTTTGAGCGGAGTAGTTCATCAATATCATTCGCTGTTTGACTTATTTCACTTTCTACTAGAGGACGATTTATTTTCTCTTCAACTTTTTGTTTAAAGTCTTCGTAT
>CAWUIU010000410.1:0-3352 GCA_963922285.1 uncultured Oligoflexia bacterium
CGAAAGAGATAATTTATGTTCGATAGAAAGTGGATCAAGCCAATGGCTCTTGCCATGAGTTTACCGACAACAGCATTAGGATTTGCTTGGTTTCTATGGTATCTAGTTGGAAAAAATGTGATATCAAAAAATGTAGCTATCATTATTTTAGTATTAGCTATATTGAATATTTTAGTATCGATGGTTGTCTATGCAATTCGAAATAATAAAAAGAGTTAATTTTAAAAAATTCTTTGCTCTATCAATCGCTCCTACAATGATAGTACTTTTTCTTTCTAATGGCTCATTAGAGATTAAGTTAAATCTTTTAATGTATGTTGCTACAGTTATTTATGTCTTTATGTTTAGTGAAGCCATATTTTTACTTACCAATAAGTATAAAGACGAAAGTAAGAGAGTTAATAATAAATATTTAGCATTTTTATTTGTTTTTAAGCTGGTTATCTTAGTAGGAGCAATTATTTATTCGGTGCAGTACTTAAAAAGTAGAATAATAATTTCTATTCTTAACTATATAGCTCACATTTTTATTCTTGGTGTTTCAATTCGTAAAATTTAGTTAATAACGCATAGTTTAAAACATCTATGATTAACAGAAAAATCTATACATTTTAAACCCTTATTGTTAATAATTAAGCACAAATTTATTCAAATTAACTAAAGGAAGGTCAATGAAAGGCTTTGCTCTACTAATAGCATCATTATTTTCAATCAGTTCTTATGCAGCTGGTGGTTTCACGTGGATTGGTTCTGCACTAAGTGCACTACATTTAGATCACTTACCATCTCACAGTGTAACTTTAGGTTTAATCGCAATCATTCTTATCGTAATAGGACTTCTTTATAGAGTTCGTATTGGTGGAATGACGAAAGAACAAAAAATTCTTCCAGACTCAAGTGTTACACTTAGAAACTTTGTTGAGTTATATGGAAACTTTATCTACTCTCAGTGTAAAGCTGTTCTTGGTGAAGAAGAAGCTCCGAAATATTTTAAATTTATTTCAGCTCTTTTTATAATGATCTTCTTATCAAACGTTATTGGTCTTATCCCAGGTTTCTTACCACCTACTGAGTATATCAATACAACTTTAGCACTAGGTGCTCTATCTTTTATTTATTACAACATTAAAGGTTGTAAAGAATTAGGGACAATGAATTACTTAGCTCACTTTGCTGGACCACTTTGGTACATGGCTATTTTAATTTTCCCAATTGAAATTCTTTCGAACTTTATTCGTCCTGTTTCTTTAGCTTTAAGACTTAGAGGTAACATGATGGGTGACCACAAAGTTCTTGAGACTTTCTTAAACTTAGAAATCCTTGGAGTAAATGTTGGTGCACTTGGGGCAGCAATTCCATTTTACTTCTTAGGTTTACTAGTTTGTTTTATTCAAGCGTACGTATTTACAATGTTATCAATGGTTTATATTAGTTTAGCTACTGCTCACCACGATCATGATGAGCACCACGCGCACTAATTAAACTTTAACCGTGTTTTTATAGGAGAATATTATGGAAAACGCAGTTCAATCATTCACAGCTAACACAGCTGCAATCAAGTACATGTTTTATTTCTTAGCAATGGCTATCGCTGCTTTTGGTGGTACAGCTGCTCAATCAAGAGCTGCTTCTGTTGCTCTAGAAGGTATCGCAAGAAACCCATCTGCTGCTGACAAGATTCAAACACCAATGATTCTTGGTCTTGCACTTATGGAATCACTTGTAATTTTCGTTCTTATTTCTGTATTCCTTGCTGGTTAATGCCCGCGACAAAACGCTTATGCGTTTTGGTGTCGGAGCTTTACCGTCACGCGGGTGTCAAAAAAACGCACCTTAGGTGCTTTTGACAACTAGCTGTGTGCGGACAGGCTATCGAATAAGACGATCATTTAATGATTAATTAGAAGGGGAAGCTTATGCTTCCCTTTTTTATTTGTAGAAAGCTATTGTTTTCTTTATGGCTTCATCAAGTGAGACATGTTCACTGATTCTATTAAAAGTCTTATTTAATTTTTCTAAGTTAGGACTATAACAGCTAATTCTTTTTTCAAGCTTATCAGATAAAACTTTCACTTTTGATTTACTGCTATGCTTTGTAATCTTGTCAGCTAAATCTTTGATAGATAGTTCTTTATCTGATCCTACGTTTAATATTAAACGTTCTTTAGAGCATAGCATTTTGAAAAGATAGATCATTAAGTCAGACATATAGAGATAACTTCTGATTGGTGTTCCATTACCTTTTATAATGATATCTTCTTCTTGTAGTACATTGTTAATAAAGTTACCAGCTGCATATGCTCCAGTTAAAGGTAAGTGTGGTCCGATAAAAGCAAAGCATCTCGCTATAGAAAAATTTATGTTCGCATTAATAAATGATTGTTCTGAATTAAACTTTGCTTGGCCGTACTCGGTAGAATATTGTTCTGGTTTATATTCTTCGTCAGGTCTTTTTTCATCTTGAAAACATTTATCATAGTAGGCACCAGAGCTTGTATAAAGAAGCTTTTTAACTTTATTTGTATGATAAATTTTCAAAATATTGTCAGTGATAACTTTTTCATTCTCAATAGTATCAACTGAGTTATTATGCAAAGTTACACTTACATCCATTCCAGCATGTATAATATAATCTATCTCTGAATTTACACTTTTTAAGTTTTTAAGATCAGTTTTAATAAATGTTATGTCGCTTCGATTAAATTCATTAAAATTTTTAAGAAACTTATCTGGATTTCTTGATATAGCGATCACACTTATATTTGTATCAGAGTTGTCATTTAAATGTATTATCGATGAAAGTATCCACTTTCCAAAAAAACCTGTTGCACCAGTAACAAGAATTCGAGAATTTCTTAGACTTTCTTTCTCTTCGCTGAGTGAATTAGAAATAGATATTAAATCTTCTTTTGCTATTGATTTCATAAAATAGCACTTATTTGTTCGCTTAATTGTTGATGTGAAATTCCATGTTCAGATAGTGCATACTGATAAGACCCTGCTCTATTTGTAAACGAGTGGTTTAGAGTGAAATGCTTAATTTTTGGAACACGTGCCTCGTTATCAATTAAAAAATCTGTAATTGCCGATGTTAATCCCCCTACTCTACCATGTTCTTCAATTACTATTAACTGATCATACTTATTTAACATATCAAGAAGTTCAATATGTAGAGGTTTGATTCTCATAATTGAAATGTGAGATACCTCATTCTTTCTTGCAATTTCATTGGCAATTCCAAGCATTGCTCCAGTCGAGATTATACATGTTTTACTTTCTGTTACGTTAGTTAAATAAGGTTTCGTGTCTTTAAATTTTTCTTTGTTGAGGTCTGATGAATCTGCTTTACCGA
>CAWUIU010000411.1:0-3343 GCA_963922285.1 uncultured Oligoflexia bacterium
TTATATTATTCAATATAAGAAAGGGGATAGTGTTAATATAGATATAAAAGATGGAATGGTTATTTTATCTGGAATGCAAACAAAAGAAGTAAAGAATCAGAAAGGGGAGGTCGTCAATCGATCACAAAGCTCTTTTCAACGTTCAGAAAGTATCCCTTCAAATGTCGATATTAAAAATCCTGAGTTTAAGAATAAGAAAGAATTGATTCAGATAGTTTTTAAGAAAATTTCTTCAAATATAAAGAATCCATCTAAGACAAAGAAGCAGCCTCTAAAGAGGCAGCAACTTAAAAATATTCCAGGTACGAAAAAAGAGATTTAATCATCACGGAGATGATTAGTCATAAATCGCATAATGTCTCTAATTGATATGGCCCCTACGGCTTTTCCGTCCATGTTCACAACAGGGAGATGACGGAAGTTTCCGTTTGTCATCATTGTTAGGGCTACAATTGCTGAGTCATTGGCCTTAATTGTCTGTGGGTCTTTCGTCATATAGTTTTCTATTGGTTCAGAAAGAGCTCCTGGTCTATCAACGACTTTATTTAATACATCTCTTTCCGTAAATATACCCATCAAGTTAACATTTTCGTCGATGATTAAACATGAACCTATACCATTCTCACGCATTAAGGTAATTGCCTTCATTACGGTGTCAGAATTGAGTACGTACTTTGGTTGTGAAATAGTTGCAACTTCGCTCACAGTGTAATCTAGGAGTTCGATAAAATCACTCATAAGTTCTCCTTATAAATCTATTTTATGTTAAATTTTGAATACGAGGCGATAAAATTTGAATAATAGTTAGGTCATCCAATTTGTAGATAGATAACTGATTATTATTAAAAAATAATGTTATTTTAGTTAGTTCTATATAACTCTGTTATCAGATAAGTGCCAAGTTTTTGAGATTAAAGATTTTTCTATACTTGACCGATAAAATTGGTATGAAAAACCTATTGGGCATTATATTTCTTTTCATTATCACTTTTAAGTCTTTCGCTCTTGAACAGACATATTTTAAGGGTAGTGAATATGAAAGACCAAAAAGAGAGTTATCATTCATTGTCACAGAAGATGGGTTTTATCCAAAAAGACAGTTTGTTTACTTAGGGGAGAAAGTACGCTTCTTCGTAACATCTACGACAAACAAGTCGAGTTGTCTCATTATTAAAGGAAAAGACTTCTTTCTTGAGGCCAAGAAAGGATCAATGAGTGAAAAAGAGGCATTTTTTAATCGAGCCGGAGAGTACGATATTTATTGTCCCACGCAAAAGTATGGCGCAAAAATCACCGTTCTTGAGCATCCTAAAGACAAAAGAGAGCGTATCAAAAGAGATATAGCCTCTCGCGAAAGTAAAAAAATTAAGGTTTGGCGCCCAAGAGACGAATAGTAGAGTGTAAGGATGGTCTATGATTTTCTTATACTATTAGGATGAGCGTGTATGTCGTCAGTAAGCAGTGATGCTATATCAAATTTTTTGGAACCAATTGGTGACCTTCTAGGTGATCCTGGTGTTTCAGAAATCATGATTAACGGTCCAAAAGAAATTTTCGTTGAAAAGAAAGGTCTTGTCTACAAAGTCGATAATGAATTCTATGATGAAACGACTCTCATTGCTGCGATGACTGCTATTGCTGCAAGTCTTGATCGAAGAATTGACTCAGAAAACCCTAGGCTTGATGCTAGACTTCCTGATGGATCACGTATTCATGTTGTCCTGCCACCAATGGCAAAGAATGGTACAACAGTTGCCATCAGAAAGTTCTCTGAAGAGAAACTTACTTTAAAGGATCTTGTTGAATTTGGTTCACTATCTAAAGATGGAGCAAACTTTTTAAGTATGTGTGTTTATCTTGGAAAGAATATTCTCGTTTCTGGTGGTACAGGTTCTGGAAAGACAACAATGCTCAATGTTTTAGGAAGTCGAATTCCTGAAACTCAAAGATTAATCATTATTGAAGATGCTGCTGAATTACAAGTTAAAGCGGAGCATGTCGTTAACTTTGAAACAAGAAAAGAAGATCCTAAAAAGGGGATTACTGCAGTTTCAATTCGTGACCTTGTCATCTCTGCTATGAGACTTCGTCCAGATAGAATTATTGTTGGAGAGGTTCGTGGTGATGAGGCTCTTGATCTTGTACAAGTTATGAATACTGGTCATGATGGCTCAATGGGGACAGTTCACTCAAACAACCCAGTTGATGCATGTACAAGATTAGAAACATTATGTCTGATGGGAGAAACACAGATACCTCCTGATGCTATCAGGAAAATGGTTGGTTCCGCCCTCCAGATCGTTGTTCAATGTAACCGATATCACGATGGTGGAAGAAGAACATCACATATTTCAGAAGTCCTTGGTATTGATGCCGATGGAAACTATATCGTTAGAGATATTTTTAAATGGGTACAAAAAGGACGAGATCCTGAAACAGGAAAGTATATTGGTGAAATGGTAGCCTGCAATTATTTACCAAGTTTTTTTGAAATGTTTGTCGTCAACAAGCTTCCATTTCCAAAGTCTAAATTCTTGACTCCTGATTGGGCCAAGCCGCTTTTAAATAATAAGAAGAAGGCAGCATAAAATATCATCCAAATTAATCTTAAGTATCCCACCTAAGTGTCTAATTTATTGACACCTCTTGAGAATTTTACACAAGCGCCCAAATGAGTGAATATTTGCGATAAGATCTTCTTGAATACGAAATGGAGACTTATGAAAAAGCTATTTTTTAGCCTTATTTTTGCTACCTCAGCATTAGCAAGTATTGAAAATATTGATTATAGAACAAAGCACACGTTTTCTCTCTATAAAAAGAAAGATGGACAATATCTTGAGCTAAGAAACACGAGAGTAGGATCAGGAACTCTTAAAGTCTCTCTAAATCTTAGAAGCAACATCGAAGCATACAATGTGAAACTTGGTATTAGCGACTTTAAAAAGGCTACAGAGACCCTTGCACTCAAGAGAACAGATAAGAAGACAACTCTTGGTCTAGGGGGGAAAGAAGTCACTTTAAAGGACGCTAAATCAATGTTTTCTCTATCAGAACGAGACTATAAGCAAATTCTAGCTGGCTTTGCTGAGTCGCAACTCGCCTTTGTTCTGAAAAATGTTGATAGTGAAACACAGCTTAAGAACTACAATTTAAATGTAAATAAGAGCACTTTTTCATGTAAAGAATCACGTCGTTATTTTCTTTGTGAGTTAACGAGTCATATTACAGGTGAGAAAAGAGCATACTCATCTCGTTATACTGAGCTTAAGTCGCACTTAACTGAACTAAAAAAAGAGATGACTGAGAATATTAAAAATAATTATGATATTGAAGGCTATCG
>CAWUIU010000412.1:0-3320 GCA_963922285.1 uncultured Oligoflexia bacterium
CTAGAAATTCTTAAAAGAGCTGAGCAAAAAGGAATCTTAATCGTTGCAGCAGCAGGAAATGAAGAGTCAAATATTGATATTAAAAAGAATGCCTACTTTCCAGCAAGTTATGGTCTTTCAAATATTATTACGGTAACTGCGCATGATAAGAATCTTCAGATCTTAACTTCCTCAAACTATGGAAAGAGAAGTGTTGATGTATCTGCTCCTGGTTACCGAATTAAGTCTGCACTACCAAGTGGTAGAGCTGGTTTCCTAACAGGAACAAGTCAAGCAACAGCCTTTGTTTCAGGTGTTGCAGCAATGCTAATGTCTCAATTTCCAAGTTTAACAGCGGCACAGATTAAGAGAATAGTAAGTTTATCAGCAAAGAAGAGTTTTACTTTCATTGGCAAGACGAGATCTGAGGGAAGGCTTGATGCAGCCAATGCTGTTGAGATTGCTTCAAAAGTGAGTCGCCAAAACCAAAACATCAGAGGTTTTGCAAAAAACAAGAGAACAAAAATGAAAAAGCAGTCAATGAAAAGGAGAATGATTGCGAATTCATTAAAGAAAAATAAGAAACCAGGAGAAATTATTATAAGACGAGCGAAAAAGCTCCCTCAACACACACACTAATAGGTCAAAAAAGTAAAAAGTACGTCTAGTTGAACTGACCTATATCAAAACGAATCCAAAAATAAGAAAATCCAATGATAAACATTAAAATCAATAAAAAAGTAGAAAAGCGACCAAATCGTTCGTTTAAGAAGATACTGGCAAAAAATGATTTAGACTTTACTGCTTCAAGGCCAGCAAAATCGATTGCCTCTTTAATTTTTAAATAAAGCGAACTCATTGCAAGATCACCTTCTACTTCAAGATGAGATAATGGCATCCATATCTCTTCTTCACTAACCCCTTCATCAATAAAGAAAACCACGATATCAGTTAGCTCTTGCAAGAAGACGTTACGGCTTGGATCTTCTATCGAAAATTCATCGTAGAAATAATCGAGTAGATCATTATAGCGATACTTAGCCTTATTAACAAATCTCTTATGCTTGAGAGTGTCTCTTAAAATGGAAATATTATTTCTCTCAAACATATTGAGAGAGTTTAGATAGTATTCTTTTAGCGAATAAAACGACTTAGGCCCCAGCGGCTCCCCCAGAAGATGCTCCGGACGATGATAAGAGCAAGCTTCACATACTCTATTTTCAAAGTTTGGAGAATCACACTTCGGGCAATACTTGACAGGTGTAACTGGAACTTCAAATTGCTTTGCTTTTTTTATATCGTTTAAAAATTCTAAATCCATAAATTCCCTAAAACATTACCTTTAAATACTAACTTACCCATATTTAAATTGGCAAATTCACAGAGCACAAAGTAGTATTATTCTATGAAATTTCATCTCCTATCCGCCCTCGCTGGATCACTATATGCTCTTGCTTTCCCTTTTAAAGGTGACTTTAATTTTTTCCCTTTTATATTAATATCGGCAACTATCTATTTTTCAAATTTTTTTGATAAGGAATTTTCTTTAAAAAAGACGATTATTAGTACTTTGCTCTTTGTATGGGCATACAATCTTACAGGTTACTACTGGCTTACATTTACATTGCAGGAGTTTGGCGGCCTTTTTTTTCCATTTAACTATATGCTTTGGCAGTTCTTTAGTTTAGGAATCGCCCCTCAATTCTACGTCTTCATCCTATTCTTTTACTTTCTGAGAAAGTATATCGAGCGAGAACAAGTTAAGCCCTATAAGACAATAATACTGAGCCTTCTTTGGGTACTGGCTGAATACTATACGCCTCAGCAATTCCCTGCGCATTTTGGCCATCCATGGCTATCCTTTGCCCCTTATCTAAAAGGTGCGCAGCTTTTTGGAACACCTTTTTATTCATTCCTCTCTGTATTTATTGGTATGAATATCTATACAAGTATCAAAGAAAGAAAAGTAGCTCTAGCAAACTTAGCTATTTCTTTACTACTTATCATTTCAAATTTTTCACTTGGCGCGATCGAACCTCTTACAGAAGAAGAGAGACTAAATGTTCGCTATGTTCAAGCTAATATCGGTAATGACCTTAAGCTTAAATCTGAAGGCGGAATCCAACTGGCTAAAGAACAGGTTATTAGTATCTTTAAAGACTTTTCAACGAAAGAGAGCGATGTATTAGATGGTCCACTCGATTTAATTCTATGGCCAGAAACAGCATATCCCCGCTACCTCTTTACCAAGAAAATTCAAGATGTCCCTTATGATTTAAAAGCTATTGCGAGAAAAACTGGGGCCGAACTATTTCTTGGAACTTATGATCTTGCCCACACCAGGTATACTAGTTTTGAACAAGCATACAACACAATCCTTCATGTTAACGATGAAGAGATAAAAGATATTTATCATAAGAGAGTTCTTATTCCTTTTGGCGAAGGGCTACCTTTTGGACCATTAAATCCTTATCTTGCAGGAATTCTAAAGAATATCTCGTTCTTTGCTGAAGGTCAAAATTTCACGTTCTTTACTTTTAAAGAAAAGTTTAAGGGAATTGCACTTATTTGTTATGAAGTTCTCTTTCCTGAATATGTAAGAGATTATCTCAACTCAAGTGAAGACTCTCCTTCATTGATTCTCAATCTGACGAATGACTCTTGGTATGGTCCTTATAGCGAGCAAGAGCAACATCTGTTTCTGGCCAAATGGCGAAGTGTCGAATTCAATCTGCCAATGCTTAGAAGTACGAACACCGGAATTAGTTCATATATTTTAAACAATGGATTAGAAGTAAAGAGACTTGGAAACTTCATCCAGGGGAATCTCGATATTGAAGTTAGTCTTGGAAATAGAAAAGCAACAATTTATCAAAAATTGGGAATCTTCTCGTTTCTAATGCTAGGAATAGTTATTGTCGTGTTAAAATTTATTTCTTTACGAGTCCCTCTTTTAAAAGATCGTGCATTCTAATGAAGCCTAGGAATTGATCATTATCAAGAACTGGAAGTACATAGATTTGCTTTCCTTGATTCTCCATCAGTGCGAGAGCGTCAAGAGCCAGTGTATTCGAAGAAACACTAATTGGCTTAGCTGTAGCAATCTCCGACAACTTTGTCTCAAGAGGATTCCCTTCATTCGCCCCAGCAAAACTTCTTCTAATATCACCCTCGACAACAATTCCAGAGAACTTATAGTCATCAATAATGGCACAAGCTCCGACAGGATTCTTTGTCATTGCAAGAATGGCATCTTGAAGAGTATTGCTCGAAGATAAAACCGGACATTCAGAAAGCGGCTGTAACAAGTCTTTCACTTGCATAAGAAGAGACTTTCCCAA
>CAWUIU010000413.1:0-3301 GCA_963922285.1 uncultured Oligoflexia bacterium
TGGTATGGATGCCCAGACTTGTAAGTCGATCAATTTATCAGATTATCCACATGTTCATGTTAAAGGCTATCATGTTTTCCAATGGGGTAATATTTTGGACGTCAATCGTCTCGAAACTATTTGGGATAAGATCTGTCAAGAACTGGTTGAGCTTAATAAATCTGTTGGAGCTTCATTAGAGGTCATCGATCTCGGTGGCGGCATTGGTATTCCTTATGAAGCAGGTGATAAGCGAGTTGATTTTAAAGAGATTAATGAAGTTTTAGTAAGACTAAAAGATAAATACCAACTTGATAAGTTATGGATGGAACTTGGACGTTATGCTGTAGGAGAATCGGGTTATTATCTTTCTCAAGTCATCGATCGTAAAAAAACCAGAGGACAAGATATTCTTGTGCTCGATGGCGGTATAAATCATATCGCTAGACCAGCACTTACGAATCAAGCCTTTCCATGTGAAGTTCTCGATAAAAGAGAACATAATAACACGACAAATTTTCAAGTGCATGGTCCACTGTGTACATCACTTGATCACTTGGGGACTTTTGATTTACCTAGCGATGTTGACTATGGTGACTGGCTTGTTTTTAGAAATTGTGGTGCTTATGGATTTACAGAGGCGATGCCATTTTTTCTATGTCATAACTTACCAGCAGAGATCGTTTCCTACAAAGGAGATCTCATGACCCCAAGAACAATTAAAACAAGTACGGATTGGCTAGTATGAAAAATCTTCTCTCATTTAGGGAAATAAAAATAGATGAAACTCTTCAAGGTGAACTAACAATTCCGGTCTATGAGTTTATCTCAAGTATAGAAGGCAAAACGGTTTACATACAATCTAGTGTTCATGGAGCTGAACTTCAAGGAAATGCAGTCATTATAAAAATGATTGAATATATCAAAAATGCTAACTTCAAAGGTAAAATCATCTTTGTTCCACTGGCGAATCCCTATGCTTCTTCTTCTAAACTTGGGACTTATACCTATGGACGTTTTAATCCAACGACTGGTGATAACTGGAATAGAATGTATCTAGATTTCGATAAACTTTCAGTTGGCTCTGGCGGGATTGATTTTGATGAGTTTATTTCTAGCGCACAGGAACTTGAGCAAGAAGAGATAACCAAGAAATTTAAAAAATTTATTCGTAAATCTCTAAATGAATATGTAAAAGCAAATCAAGCTTATGGTGTTAATGAAAACAAGGCTCTTTTTGTAAAGCTACAAGAATTGGCCAGTGAAGCTGATATAGTTCTTGATCTTCATACTGGAGCGAACGCTTCTCGCTACATCTATGGACCAGAATATCTTGAAGACACAATGAGTGATTTAAACTTCCCTTACTACATTATCATCCCCAATGAGTTTGGTGGTGCAATGGATGAAGCAACATTTGTTCCATGGGTAAACCTCGAAAAAAAACTTTCTAAAAAAGGAATCAAATTTAAAAATAATTTTGAATCTTTCACAGTTGAGCTTGGTTCTGAAGAAATCATTAACATGAATGCAGCCCAGACTGATGCAAGCAACCTTTTAAACTATCTTTATAAGCGTGGCGTTTTAGAAGACGAAGTTAAAATAGAAACCACGAAACAACACTTCTGCAAACTATCAGATTATAAAACATATTTTGCACCTTGTGCAGGCCTTTGTGAATACAATGTTTCGCCTGGAGAGAGCTTTAAAAAAGGTGACACCCTTTATACAATCTATCAAATGAAAAATCTTTCTGCTGAAGAGTCAGAATATAAACTTGAAGTAAAGGCCTTAACTGACGGTATCATGATTCATCAGAATCCAAGTGCATCAATAAAGAAAGGGATGGATCTTATACAGGTCTTCTCAAAACCATATTAAGTCTCTTTCATCCTGGCACTAAACTTGCTGTAATTACTTAAGTATTAAAACTTAGCACTTAAGTTAATGAATTCTTGTTCTATTATACCTCACAAATAGACAAGTGTGTAAAAGTTAAACATCTAGGATAAATATGAAAGTAATGATCTTTAACATTCTTATTATGACATCACTTATTATGAATACCTTTGCAAATGGACCGATTGACTTCATCGATTATCTTGAAAGAAATGTTATGTCAGAAGGACAAATGCTTGAAGCACTTGAGTATCAAGAAGAATACACATTAGAGGACCAAAAAATAATACTCTCTAAAATGAAAAATAGTCTAATAATACTTGAAAAAGCACTTGAAAACCCTGAACGTTATAAAAATATGAACAAGGTAGAACTTAGACCAACTATAATATCTTATATATTAGGTCTTAAAACTATTCACTACCTTTATCGAGCTCAACAGTTTAGTCATTATGCAAATCATGGAGACCTTACATCAAAGAGAGCCCTACGTTCACTTGAGCCAAAAAAAATGGGTAAGTTAGGTAGAGTTGTACAAAAAATTTCTACACTCATAAAACCAATAGAAGAAACAGAAGACTTAAAACGTGTCTTCTGGCGTAAGGGTATGATTGCTGGATCAATAACTCTCGTCGGTTTACTTGTCACTACTCATACAATGAAGGTAGAAGACAATACATTAGTAGAACTTGTAATCTCTGATGATGACTTAAAAATTCTAGGTCAAATGATAAAAGAATATAAATTTATCATAGCTGAGTATCAAGAATTTATTGATGAATCAATCTCAGACCTAGAGTTTACAGATATCTAGATCACAACTCGTGCCCAATATTCTCTGTCGACTGTGACTCTCTATATGATGGAAAGATTTCTTCATAGCTTGTCACCTGAGTTGGTCCAATTCGTCTGAAGATATCTGATCTCCTAAGCATCTCCGGATGTGCATATCCACTAGCAGCAATAATCTCTTTCACAGACTGAATTGTCTCAAAATGAAAATTGGCCACTCGCTGCCCTTTATTTTCTACATGTAAACCTTCTGCCAATGAGTCATCTTGAGTAGCAATTCCTGCAGGGCACTTATTTGTATTACAAATCAGAGCTTGAATACACCCCAAGGCAAGCATCATTGCCCGAGCTGAATAACATGCGTCCGCTCCAAGAGCGAGTGCTCTCACCATATGAAAGCCAGTTATCATCTTTCCTGAAGCTATAAGTGTAATGTGCTTTTTTAGTTTATATTCATCTAAAATATTTTTAGCAAGGGCAAGACCTTCAAGTAGAGGCATTCCTATGGAGTCAGAAAACTCCAGAGGAGCAGCACCTGTCCCTCCCTCAGCACCATCAATGACAATATAATCAGGGTAATTATCTAGGCGATACATGGCCTGACATAAATTTCTAAACTCTTGTTCTTTGC
>CAWUIU010000414.1:0-3300 GCA_963922285.1 uncultured Oligoflexia bacterium
TGGGGAGTACATATGTCTCGTAATGAAGCAAAGACTCGTAAAGAGCTTATTGACCCAAAACTAAAAGATGCCGGTTGGTTTGAAAATGACTGGCAAATTGATCCTGAATATAAAATCACAGCAGGTCGTATTCACTTTGATGGTGGTACAGCTAAAAGAGCTAAGCCTGTTTATGCAGACTACCTCCTAAGGTATTCCACATCTAAGGCCATAGCTATAGTCGAAGCGAAGAGAGAAGAACTATCTCACTTAGAAGGTGAGAGACAAGCTAAGGACTATGCTAAGAAGTTGGGACTATGGTTTTCTTACTCTACTAATGGCCATGAAATAGAATTCTATAATCTAAAAGCAGGTACTCAAGAGACAGTTAAAGAATTTCATACACCTGAGCAGCTTTGGGAAATGTACCTTAAAGAATCTGGTCTAGATAAATCACCAGATAAAGTATTAGCACTGACTCATGATTACTATGATGAGTCTTCTATTGGTCAAAGAAGAAAGCCTAGATATTATCAAGAACTTGCAGTTAATAATGCAATTGAAGCAATTGTACATGGAAAGAAGCGTGTATTAATCACAATGGCCACTGGAACTGGAAAGACTTTCACTTCTATTCAACTAGTTTATAAGTTATGGAAGGCAAAACTAGTTAAAAAGATTTTATTCATCGTTGATAGAAACTTATTAGCAGATCAGGCATTTGCAGACTTTGATAATGCTATGGATAAAGATGCTTGTTATAGAATCACTCCACAAGATGATGTAATCCCAAAAGGAAGAGATTTATACTTTGGAATCTACCAGTCATTAGTAGGCTATGATGATGAAGGTGAAGAAGAAGGAAGACCAAATAGATTTGAAGAGTTTGATAAAGACTACTTTGATCTAATCGTTATCGATGAGGCCCACCGTGGTGCTAGAAGAAGTCAAAATGGTGAAGAGCAAAGTTCTTGGTATAGCTTATTAGAACACTTTGATTCTGCTATTCAAGTAGGTCTTACTGCTACTCCTAAGAGAGATGAGTCAAACGATACATACGCTCACTTTGGAGAGCCTGTAGTTGTTTACTCTCTTAAAGATGGTATTCAAGACGGTTATTTAGCTCCATATATTATTAAGCGAGTGACATCTAATATTGATGCTCTTGGGTATAGGCCAGATAGTGCAGGTATTACTGATGTAAGAGGTAAAGAACTTACTGTTAAAGACTATTTAACACAAGATTTTGAAAGAAAGTTATCTATCCCTCAAAGAACTAGGGCTTTTGCATATCACTTACTGAGACACCAATTTTCAACAGACCCTTCAGGAAAGACTATTGTATTCTGTTTAAATCAAGAACATGCTGCCGATATGGCTAAATATTGTCGTGAAGCTTTTGCGAAGTACAAAGAGAAGTACGGCCTTGATTACAAAGGTGAATACGCTGTTCGTATTACGGGTGCTGATAAGGATAATAAGGGAAAGTATCCTGAACTTGAAAAATTTCAAGATTTAAACTCAAAAGAGCCTGTAATCGTTACAACCTCTAAACTTCTAACAACAGGAGTAGACGTAAAGAATGTTCGTAATGTTGTTATTTTTAAAAACATTGGCTCAATGGTGGAGTTTAAGCAAATCATAGGTCGTGGAACTAGAACTTATGAACATGAAGATAAGAGAAAAGAAAAGCTAGGCTTTTATATTCTAGAATATGCAAACTATTCAACACAGTTATTTAATGACCCAGACTGGGATGATGAACCAGTAGATTTCATTAACGAAGGTGCAATTGTTGTAGATGAAGAAGCTCCTGTTGTTGAAGCTGAATCAGCGGAAGAATCAGTTCAAAGTAATGGAGAACTAGAAGTTCCTGTTGCAGAGGAAGAAGAACAAGAATCAAAAGTAGACTCTAATGGGATTTGGGAAGAACCTGATCCAGAAGTTGTTGAAGATATAAAGTTTAGGATGAGTGAAGACTTTCTTTTAGGGAGAGTTAAAATGGTGGCTGAATCAGTGGCATTAACTGGCCCTGATGGAAGGCCAATGAGTTCAGAAGATTATGTTCTTTTCCAGTCTAAGATGTTTATGGAGCATGTAAGTGATCTAACAGCATTTAATCAAATATGGACTGATGTTAAGAAAAGAAAAGAATTTGTTGAGCAAACTTCGTCAGATATGGGAGTAAGTATTGCAAACCTCACAAATATTTTCTTTGAAAAGCACGGGGTTAGAGATGTTGATACTTACGATGTTCTTGCAAGTCTAATCTTTGGTCAAAAATACCTTACAAAAGAAGAACGTATTGAAAAGGCTCGTGCTCTTAGGCCAGAAGTGTTTGATTTAGGAAATGAACAAAAGAATGAATTAGTAGCTGATATTCTAGAAGTTTATAAAGATATGGATCATAAATCACTTAACTTCTCTCAAGAGTTTTACCAGATTCCACAAATGCAAAAACACGGTGGTTTCAAAGGTATCTTAGAGACATTAGGTGGCATGGATGAGACAAGGGCTTTTATTGGAAATTTTCAGGCCAGCTTATATGACGAGAGAATAGCAGCTTAAAGGAATAAATTAGTTAATGAACGATAAAGAATATTTAAACATTCTTGAATATGGAATGCCTTCTGGGACAATTTCAATTCAACCTCACCCTGAGGATGTTATCGATGTTGATCCTGAGATAATTGCTAATTACAAGGCTTTTCTAAATGATGAGAACTATTCTAAGGCTTATGACATATCAGATAGAGTTATTGATGAACTAGCTCTTCAAAGAGAGAAGATAAAGCTTAAAAGGGTATTTGGTAGCTCTGGGCAAGTATTAGAGTCTTACTCATCAATTAAGAATATTAGAACAATTAAAGAAGAAATAGAATTTGAAGATGTTGATCTTGATTTGTTAAAAGAGTACTCGTTTATTAAATCTAGAGAGGAGAATGTTGATCCTGTGGACTTCTATAGGTCATTTCTTTTTGATGAACAATTAGTCAAGAAAGATAAAAGAATACATTTATGTGATGATATACTTTTTGATAAGCCTTCTTTCAAGGCAATCCTTGATGATTATAATGATAAGCATTTTGATATATTAAAAATTAGTAGAGAAGTTATTCAATTAAACCAAAGACTTTCTGAGTTGTTTACAGAAAGAAAGCTTGTTTCAATGTTTGATAGCTTTTTAAGTGAATTTTATGGATTAAAGATATGAGTGAGTTAAATATCCCAGATAGTTGGGCAAGAAGTCCTCTTTCGGAGGTTACTTCTTTGATAAGAAATGGTTTCAGCTGTAAACAAAACAAAGAAGGAAATGGTTTC
>CAWUIU010000415.1:0-3256 GCA_963922285.1 uncultured Oligoflexia bacterium
ATTTATTCAATCTTGGTCATAAAGAAATTGAATTCATGTTTTGGGATGGACGCCTAAAGTATGACAAAAAGTTTCTCGAATTCACAACACCTGAGCCAGGCTTAAATGGTGAATACCCTGACTACTTTGAAATTACTGATGTTCTTGACTCTCCACTATCTGCCCAAGCACTATTTCCTCCAACTAGCCATGCTGAGATGAGGGGACAAAAAGGAACAAATGAATTAGCAGATGCAAAATCAAACCGAGAAGTTTGGAAGAAAATAATGAAGAGACTCATGGCTATGCAAAAGTACAGAAATCTCTTTGAAAAAGCATACGGCAATACGGAATTTAATATTGGTCACTTTGGAAAAGCTCTTGGACACTTTCAAAAACACTCCTTTGCTGTCTACAACACTCCTTGGGACAACTATTTAAGAGGTAACAAGTCTTCGCTATCAGATGATGAAAAAAGAGGGGCCATACTATTTTCGACAAAAGGAAGATGTGCCGTTTGCCACGGTGGCACACTTTTAGGTGGTACAACTTTTCATAATATTGTCTCACCCCAACTTGGTCCAGGTAAAGACATTAGAAAGAATGACGAAGGAAGATTTTATGTCACTGGAAAAGATAAGGATCGATATCACTTTAAAACACCGATGCTAAGAAATGTTAAATACACTGCTCCATATTTTCACTCAGGGGCATATCAAACACTTGATCAGGTAATTGAACATTACAACCTTGGTGCCAATGCTGTGGATGATTACAACCCAGATATCCTAAAACCTTTTGAACGAAAGAATTACGGCAAGAGGCTATTTGTTGAGACTGATAGTTATATGTTATTTAGAAAAAAAGAAAACTCTCACCCAAGTATGCGAAGACATGTTATTAGACTAACAAATAAAGAGAAACAACTTATTCGTTTATTTATGGTTAAATCACTTACAGAACTGTAAGCAAAGAATTAAGAAATATATATTGAGTAGGCACAATTAAATGCCTACCCAACTATTAATCTATTTTCTTGAGCGCGCCCTCTTCGACTTAGGCATGGCTATTTTAAGAACTTCATCAAAAGTAGTAACAGGAAAAAACTTCATCCCTCTCTTATGACGATCAGGAACTTCTTTTAAATCCTTTTCACAATCGATTGGAAGAATGACATTTGTAATACCTGCTCTTTTCGCAGCTAAGACTTTTTCCTTAATTCCACCAACAGGCAACACCTTACCTGTTAATGATAACTCTCCTGTCATCGCTAAATTACTTTTAATCTTAGTTCCATGAGCCAAAGAGTAAAGAGCAAGAGCCATTGTTATACCAGCACTTGGACCATCTTTTGGAGTGGCTCCAGCAGGAAGATGTAAATGAATTTCATGCTCTGACAGAAAATCCTCTTCTTCCATGCCACTCTCATCAACAATCTTTTTCTTTGGTGCCAATGCCATCTCTTCTTGAAGAAGTTGTTTTACATACGAGTAAGCAATATTCGCTGACTCATTCATAACATCGCCCATTTGCCCTGTTAACTTAAACCCTTTTCCTTGAAGCTTCATTGTTTCGATATAAAGAATTTCTCCACCATATGAAGTCCAAGCTAATCCAGTAGTCATACCTGGGACAAGTTGCTTTTGTGCTTTCTCACTCTGAAAACGAGGAATTCCCAGAGCATCTTCAAGCTGATTAGGCTTTGGTGCATAAACCTTTCTCCTCTTTGCAGTTACTTTTTGAAGAGCAGCTTTTCGACAAAGCTTCGCAACCATCTGTTCCATAATACGAACACCCGGCTCACGTGCATAATCTTCAATTAACTTCTTAAGAGTTGCTTTTGTTAAAGAGATATCTTTTTTCTCTAAACCATGCTTCTTCATTTGCTTAGGAATAACCCATTTAGCAGCAATAGAAACTTTTTCTTCCATTGTATAACCACTTAATTCAATAACTTCCATCCTATCCAGTAATGGCTCCGGAATGTCATTTATGTAGTTAGCAGTAGCAATGAATAGAACCTTTGATAAATCAAAAGGTACGTCCAAATAGTGATCGATGAAATTATGATTTTGCTCAGGATCTAAAACCTCAAGAAGCGCTGATGCTGGATCGCCTTGAAATGACTGTCCTAATTTATCGATTTCATCAAGCATGATGACTGGATTGTTAACCTCTACTCTCTTTAGAGCCTGAATAAGACGTCCAGGCATTGCTCCAACATAAGTTCTTCTGTGACCTTTAATTTCAGCCTCATCTCTCATTCCACCAAGTGAAAATCGGTAAAACTTTCGACCAAGAGATTCTGCAATACTCTTCCCCATTGATGTTTTACCAACACCAGGAGGACCTGCAAGACAAAGAATTGTTCCATCATACTTTGGCTTTAGTTTTCTTACAGCCAAGAATTCCATTATTCTTTCCTTAGCTTTTTCTAAACCATAGTGATCTTTTTCTAATATCTTGGTAGCCTTCACCATATCAACAACATCATCAGTTGACTTAGACCACGGAAGATCAACTATCCAATTTAAGTATGTACGAGTGATATTATATTCAGGTGATGAATCTGGTATGACTTCCAGTCTTTCCAACTCTTCATTAACTGATTCCATTACATCGTCCGGAATTAATGCTTCAGCAATTTTTTCTCGAATCTTGCCAATATCTCTCGATTTATCATCTTCATCCATCCCAAGCTCAGCTCTAATAACCTTAAGCTGCTCTCTTAGAAAGTATTCTCTTTGATATTTATTAACTTTATCATTCACTTCATCAGAAATTTTCTTCTGAATATCAGCAACATCTTTTTCTCTTCTTAAATAAACAAGAAGTTTTCCAAATCTTTTTTTAACAACAAGTGTCTCCAAGAAATCTTGTGCTTCCGGAATATCTAAAGAAAGAGCAAAGGCAACGAGGTCCGCAAGTGCACCTGGAGAAGGTGAGTTCATCATCGCTAACTTCATCTCTTCATTAAAATATGTATTAACTTCAGATAGTTTCTTAACCTGATTTATAATAGAACGAGTATATGCGTCTAATTCTTCATCTTCTTCAATAATGTCATCAAAAACTTCATACTTCACTTTAATAAGTGGCGACTCTTCTAAGAATTGAGAAATTCGGTATCTCTTAATCCCATGAACCAGAATGTTCACAGAACCATCTGGCAACTTAAGTCTCTTAACAACCTTACAAAGAACACCAACTTTATAGATATCACCTGTTCTGATTTCTCTATTTTCTAAATCCAATTGCTCATCAGGATCAATAATAC
>CAWUIU010000416.1:0-3209 GCA_963922285.1 uncultured Oligoflexia bacterium
TGAATGCCTATAAAATTGGTTATCTTGCCCAGAAGTTAAAAGAGTTATGTAATGATGATCAAAAGTGTATGAAAACACATTTAACTGATGATTCTTTCTATGAAACTGATGATAAGGAAAAGGAGAGTCACTTAGTCTCGCGAGCACAGGAACTTTTTCCTCATTGTGGTTCGAGTATCGAGAGAGAGAAAGAAATTGATTGTAAGAAGAAACAGCAATTTGTTAAAGAGCTTCGTAAGGCAGTTTTTCTTAATGCTGATAATAGTGAACTCTGGAGTTACTTGTCTTGTATCAAGGCCGATGAAGGTCTTTTAAAGAATGCCGAATTCTATAAGAACCATGCAATGCGCTCGCAGATGAGCACTCAAGATCAGATAATGAATATAGAAAATAATCAACTAATGGATATCCTTTTAAGAGATCCTCAGCCTGAAGTATTAAATGAAATTGTAAAGATGATTAAAAACAAAACTTATCATAAGAGTGTTCAGCAAGCACTTATGAGAGCTCATAATGTTTCTAGCTCGGATTATTCTAATCATCTTTATCCTCAAGAGGTAGTCGTTGCGCTAAAGAACGCTTTTTTTGCTGACGATGATCTTGTTAAAAACTTAGGTCCATATATTGATTTATCAAACTTCAAATTACTAAATAAAAAGAATAAGGATCGTGTATTTGCTGAAAAGTTGCAAAACTCTAAAAAAGTTAATAGTCAAAAGAGACTAATGACTTTCTATAAGTTATTAGAGGAGCCGCTAACAAAAGAGGCCAGGGATTGGTTCAACTTTTTTGCCAATCAATAATCATCACAGGGCTTTCACTTAGTTTTTTACGTCTTTTGTCATATTCTTGTGTAGTTTTAACGGATGCATGGTTAACTTCTCTTGCAACCACATAGATGTCGACACCAAGATCAAGTAACTCACTAATAAATGTAGCTCTTGCACTGTGAGGTGTAATTTTAAAGCCAATACCAACCTTCTTTGAGTAGCTCTCTAAGATTTCATTAATTGTTTTAGGGTTGAGTGGTTTATTAAGATACTCTGGATTTGACGGATTTCTAGTTGGTTGAAAGAGCCAGTCCTGTGCATCAACCTGTCTCTCATTATCTCGCATCCACTGTAAATATTCTTCTATCGCTTGGACGCAGACTGGATTTAACAGTTTCTTTCCTAACTTTCCACCTTTTCCAACAAACTCAAGAATATGATTACTTCCATGTCTTTGAAAGTTCTTAACTTTTAGGTTTAGAACTTCACTTTTTCTTAGGCCAGTTGTAAAAAAAGTGACAAGCAGTGCTTTATGGAGTGGACCTGATCGTTGATTCTTTTCGATAGCATTAAAAATATCTAAAACCTGATCTTTTTTTAGTGCATTTGTTGGACTCTTTACTTCTGCTCGCGGTCTTTTTACACTTGTCACAGGATTTGATTGAACATAATTTTTTTCAACAAGAAAATTAAAGTATGTTGATAATGACGCCAGCTTTCTATTTATCGTTTTGGGACTACATGGCTCGTCACCATGTCCTCCTGACTGAGATAGAAAATTTCGATACTTAATGACATGAATTCTCTTAACATTCTCGTATGAAGTAATTTTAAAGTAAAATTGTACCCATTCAAGAAATTGATTTATATCTAACAAGTAATTCTTTCGTGTGTGTAGAGAAGTGAAGTTTTCAAAGAATTCCTCGTCGAGGAAAAATTCATGATTGAGATCTTCTTGTTTAACTAACATTTCCATAACCTTATTATCGGCTAAGTGATTAATATATTTAAGGTGGAAATAATGTCAGTTATTTTGACGGCCATGTAAACTCTACAAGAAGTCAATGAAAACGGCTATTTAACTATATTCTTATGAGAAGTCTAACAATTTTAGGAAAATCTATGAACAATTTTTTTTCAAGCGTCATTGTCACTCTTTTATTAATAATCTCAGTAAGTGTAAATGGCTTTAACAACTATGAGCGTCGTTATGTTAGTAAGATAAATAAACTTGAAAAAATGTTTGAAAAAAACTTAAACATTGAGCTTGATCAAAAAGAACAAAAATATGTAAGTGAGATAAAGAGACTTATCAAGGGAAAAAAAAGTCCAGATGAGAGGTTTAGAATAGATCAGTCCCATATTGCTGCTTTTGAGTGGATTGAGGATTTAACAAAAAAAGGCCTTAGCGTTCAACAAATTTATGATATTACACGAGCAAATATAGAAGCATCAAAGTTTTTTGAGTCTAGTAAAAGTCAGCGAGATATAATTAATAAGTCTCGTCTTGAAATGCAAGTTAAGAGAGTTTCTAAACTTTACCGAAATGTGAGAAGGATAAATAAAAGTGTTAATAGCTCACAAAATAAATTCAAAGAAATCTTTGATGGTATCAATGAGTCCAGAGAGAAGAATAACGATCAAATTCATTCAGAGCTATTAAAACAACTTCACAAGAATATGTACATATTTGCACTTTCTCGCAATCAAATTAATACGATTCTAAGAGAGGGTCTCTTTTTGATGGATGAGCTCGGTTCAAGTCAAAGAGAAGTAATAATTTCTGTACAAAATAAAACAAGAATGAGTAAAAAAAATCGAGGTGTTGTTGAGCGCTTTTCAAAACTAGAAATAAACCCTCTAGATAAAACGGGACGTTTAATGCTTAGAGATATTAAGATATCCCTTGCTTCTTCACTTTCAATGCTTGATTTTTATGAATTCTCTCTAGGGCAATTTCTAGAGGATGATAAGCTAAGAGATGCAATGCTTTTAGATGTACCAGCTAGCAGTCGAAAGCTTAAGGCCGATATAGTAATTCGTGAAATTTATGAAAATTATTATTATTATCTAAATTCTAAGAAAACAATAAGAGCTATAAATCTTTTTCACGAACAACAGATTATCTATAAAGAATTAAGTAAGAATTGTCATACGGAATCTAGTGACCCAAAGTGTTTAGCTTTTTTTCAAATATCTGACCAAGAAAAGGAACTTGATCAACAGGTTAACTCAATAATTGCAAACTCATTTATCTATAAGTTTCTAATTGGAGAAAATGATAAAAAAACTAAATTTCAAAGAGTTTCTATAAAAGAGAGAAGCCGAGATAAAATGAAAAAACATTTTGATAAAGTTACCTATCGTATAAGCAAGCACTTTGGGAATATTGCTGGATCTGACACTTTTGTATCTAGGCATGGAAAGCTTTTTGATATG
>CAWUIU010000417.1:0-3189 GCA_963922285.1 uncultured Oligoflexia bacterium
TCCGATCTCCAGTTCTCCACTGGAAATCATATCATTTAAATGTTTAGATAAAAATTTTTCTACCAGACAAACCGACAAATGCTCTGACCAGCCTTTTTTAACATATCTTCTATGAGCAAACCTTAATGCCTTTAGATACCTTCGTCTATAACTCGAGTTACTATCAAAAGTTATTATTTTCATCCTTGGCTGTAAAATAACATTAATAAACATTCTTATAACTCTACCATTTCCATCTTGAAAAGGATGAACTCGAAAGAAGCGAGGTAACAATAATGCCAAACCATGCAAATACTTATCCGATGTCAAATAATGACGGACAATGTCCCAACACTCTCTTAAATGAGAATCAATAAGACTAAATTCACTACCTTCCATCATATGAATACCTTCATCAAAATAAACATCTTGCGACCTAAAGACTCCCGCATTATTTATTCCAGTTCCATCAAATAGGCCAAAATGTAACTTTTTTAAAAGATCAATGAAGTCATCTGCATTATTGGGAATACGATAATTCCCCGATCTCACCTCTTGAGAAACATCTATAGAGTTGGACACCATTTGATCATGAAAAAAATTAAGTTCTTTAATAGAATAATTGATATCTAAATCAATCAGTTGACGGATGTGCTCAGGCTCAAAAAGTTTACAAACTTTATAATGTCCTTTCTTTTTATTAGAACAAAGTTTCTTTATCCAATTAGGCTGTGTTTTCAACTTTCCTGCGGAACAGATTGAACACTGTTTATACGTACTCACTTATATAATCCGCTACAGCAAAAAGGTCTCGAAACCTTTTAACAGGTATTCCATCTATAGAGAAAAAAGCATCGTTTACAAAAGTTGAAGGTGGTCTTGAGTTACCTATTTCATAATGGCTTTTAAAGTATCTCTCAATTGAAGCCGAAGTTATATCAATAGCATTTCTTTCCCAGGCAGACTTCCAAGGATCCTCAATATGCGTTTGCTCCACTAACTCAAACGGGCGATATTTAGAATAAATCTTCATAACAGCTTCTAAGACTCTTTCTTCAGCTTCATCAAACATAATAGGCTCATAATTCATTTTAATCGCAGACGCACCAAAGTCTTTATAGACTTCGTAGCATTCTCTATTAACTGGCCCATACTGCCATGCTTCAAAGTCAATCTCTGAAAATCTTTCAAAACCGAAAACTTTTGCGATACCGGTACAGTAATACAATAGCTTCTGCATTTTTATATTAGATAGATCTGAAATACCGTTATTTTCACAGTATTTATAGATCCATTTTGAAAGTGTTATAGCTGAAGAAGTCGTCATATTAACCTTATCGATTTAATACAGCTTTATTTTAACATAATTATAGATAAAACTGATGTGACACTGTACAAGAGAAAAATCTTCTACTCAATAATAATATCTTTAATTATTCCAGTTTTTCAATATTTAACTTCAAAAGGGTTAGACCCCTTACGGTACGACCAATTTAGTGGTCGTACCATGGCGAGCTTGGGTACAGACGCAAAAAAGTGGTCTGGTTTTGGCCTGGTCACAATGTGAATTTTTGTGATTTTTGATGAAAATTAATGAAAGAGAAAAATGAACAACTCCCTGAAATTGCTTCTAATTTGTTAATATTTTTACGTTTTTAAAAACTGATCTTGTATCCCCTTGTGAGAACCACAAGCATTATAACTTTATTTATATTACTAAAGTGATCCCGGCTCATTCTACGCTATAAGTTGCACCGCCTGAGATTTTTTAATACCACAAAAAATCAAGGTGTCTCTGTATGCATTTTTATTTAAGGCGATAGCTTGGCTTACATCATGCCACATCTTATTATCATCAAACACAAGGTATTCCCCATTTTTTAGATAACACTCATGAAATAAAGTATCTTTCTTTTTTTGCTTATAAAACCTATTCTTAGCTCCAGCAATACTACTTCTGTCGACACAAATGATTCCAACCTTTTCAGCATCATCTCGGTGTATACCTTCTGGTGTTATAAGTGAATTTTCACTGGAGTTTTCAATTTTAGTTCTTATTTGGTGTACCCAGAATTCATAATCTTTTAAGTTATTAAGCTTGAAATCATTCAATATTTCAGAAAATATAGATTTGAAGCAAAAAGATGATATTAGCTGCGAATTTAAATCGCTAAAGCGCCTTGGCAATTCACCAAAAAGTGAGTTACTAGAGTGAGGTTGTTTTAGCCAAACATTCGGAAGCTTGGTAATTCGATGGTTTTTCATACAAAACCTGCTTAATGCCCTGAATCTCTCTAGGTCGGTGTATTTATCTTTCTTTAGATTAGTATAGTATTTTTTTAGATAATTTATTTTATCATTTGAAATACTTCCTCTCAAAATCATAAACACCTCTTATTAAAGTTTTTAGATACTTTACTTATTATTTTTTTAAAAAATAAATAATTTTTGATTGTTCAAATTTTAATAGATAATTTGATCGCATAATAGATCTGTTGAAATTATTCCATACGTTTCTTTTAAGTGTCGAATAAAAAGACTATTTTTTCTAGTAGTTCCTCATATGCTGATGAACAGTTGAGCCTAGGTCTATAGCAGGGGGAAGTAAGTTTTTTGGTCGATTGATTATCCCATTAATAGTACAAGATATCGAAAAAAGGTCTGGTGTTAGAAAGCTAACATCCCTTATAAAGTTTTCCATGTACAAAAAAGTCATTTTTAATAGCAATATATATGTGCATAAAATTAATAAATTATTACTTAATCCTACGACCTAACTCTCTCATCCATTTTCAAGTTTAGGGGTGACTTTTTTGAGTTACCACCTTTGTCTTCTTTCAATACTTTTAATAAGTAATTAAATCTGATCTTGCATTCGCTACATATGTGGACTCCCCTATGTAGCACTTGAGATCAATATACTCTACCAAAAATGGAAATACTCATTAGACAGTAGAAGTTAACAAACAGCAGTTCCTAAAACAAGTTCGAGTAAAGTCATTTTCTAATATTCTTCTCTTTATTATGATTCAGTGAACGATATCACCAAGTCTGAAGAGTCCTTTTAGAGTTAATGACAAAAAGGAGCATCCGAGAACTTGGTACAAAGGAACTTTTTCATCTCAGCATTCTCTGATTTTATTTCAGCATTCTGTTCTTCAAGAGAAGCTATCTTACGAGCTTGCTTAGAAATCAACTCAGTTTGTTCTT
>CAWUIU010000418.1:0-3166 GCA_963922285.1 uncultured Oligoflexia bacterium
CTTTGAAGCAAAAGACTTTTGAATTTCGTCTAAGGTTTTCGTCCTTAGCTCTATAAGATTTTTTAAATCTTTATCGTATAAATATTGTAAGTACTTCTTTCTTCCTTCAAATACTTTGTTTACGTATTTTACTTGAAGCGCTTTTAATTCACGAAAGCAAAGCTCTTGCTCTTTCTTTGTTAATTTAAAATTCGTTGCCTCATTATCTCCAGAAGAAAAAATGATAGTCGAAAATTCTCCTCGGCAAACTCCTTTCTTATAATCAAAGAAGCGATTAAGCTCTGAAGTAACCTCTTGAATTTTCTTCGTAAACTCTAAAGTATCAATTTTATCAATAGAATCAATGAGAGCTGAGATTTGACGAGTATACTCGAAAATATTGCTATTTTTTTCTTCTGTCGAAGTTTGGCCACTAACCGAAAAACAAATAATGACACTCAATATAAATGATTTAAACAAAAACATTAATTAGATGTTAGGACGCTGAAGATCGTTTGAAAACTAATTTCCATTAAAAACGTTCTGCCAGCTTTTCTCTTTAATACCCAACTCTAAAATAAAAGCTCTCAATTCGCGAAAAAAGTCAGATAGAGGAAAGCCAACAACATTTGAATAAGATCCACTAATACTTTCGACAAAGAGAAGTCCCTGGCCCTGAATTCCATAGGCTCCCGCTTTATCATAAGGTTCATCTCCATCTAAATAAAACTCCAAAAGATCAGGAGCTATCTCACTGAATTTGACATCGGTTTTAATGTAGAAAGACTTCGAAGCAATACTTCCATCATTATTAAAACTCTTTAAGTAGATGGCAGTATAAACTTCGTGATGACGTCCAGATAAGTTCTGTAACATTGACTTCGCATCTTCTCTATCTTTAGGCTTACCTAAAATTTTATTATCGATAACAACGATAGTATCAGATGAAACGACGAGTGGTCGAATCTCATCTTTTACTCTCTGTTCAAATATATCATCCCCCTTGAGCATTGCTAGTTCGATAACAACCTCAGAGGGTAATGTCTTTTTTGTAATTTCTTCAACATCTGAGGGACAAACTTCAAAGTCTGACTTTAACCATGAAATCAGTTCTCTTCTTCTTGGACTTCCTGATGCTAGGAT
This sequence comes from uncultured Oligoflexia bacterium, assembly GCA_963922285.1. Classification (GTDB taxonomy): domain Bacteria; phylum Bdellovibrionota; class Bacteriovoracia; order Bacteriovoracales; family Bacteriovoracaceae; genus Halobacteriovorax_A. The sequence goes on from CAWUIU010000418.1 coordinate 1,123, forward strand.
CAGCTTTCTCTTATCTAACGCCATTAAAATACTTCCACATTGCTTTTGTTTCACTATTATTCTTTGGTATATAATACTTCTCTCGATTGATTTCCCCGAGCTGTAAATACCGATTCATTGCCGTTTCATAATAGTCATGACGAAGCGCTTTTGCATCTTTGATTGCCGATTTTTCAAGAACTTGTTGGCGGAACCTTTTAGCAACGGCTAAATTAGATGTTTCTAACTTACGGTTAAATTCAACAAGAAAACTCATTCTTGCATCGTTTTCAAGATCTCTCCATAATCGATAGCCAAACTTTTCGGCAAGATCACGGTCAGTTAAATTTGTATCGAGAATTTCTTTTGAATATCTTTGAATCATTAATTCTCTTGCAACGAGAATTGTTGGAATTCTCTTCGTTAGCAATTCATTTATTCTAAGAGGTGTTATGGCCTCGATTTCTTCTGCTCTCTTTGCTGGCAGAGAGACCTTATACCACTGGTTATCAGCCATTTCGACTTCTTTTAAATTAGAATATCCTCTTAAATTATACTTCGCTGTATGACCTGTTCTTTCAGTGTAATCTTCAACTCTCTTTTTAAAATAATGATCACCCGCAATTGCAACATAGGCCTCTAGAGAAAAGTTATCTCCAAAAATACTTGCATTAGGCATCGAAATAAAATAACTGGAAGTCTTTTTAATATACTTATTATTATCTAAGACTAAGTCATTCAATCTCTTATATTGCCTAGAAATATCCGAATTTTCACCGAAGAGATATTCATCAAGGGTAATATCTCCTCTCTTCGTACTTGGATTCGCCATATGCATTTTTAAAGGATAAAAAATTGGATCTGTCTCTCGCTCTTTTTCGACTTTAATCTTTTCTGCTCGTCTCGAAACCATAAGTATATTTCCTTGATTAAAGCGAAGATTGAAAAACATTCTTTCATTACTTACATTAATTTCATTAGTGGTAAGCGAGGAATGAGGAGCCAAACGAAGAATCGTTCCATCAAAGAGGTAGATCCACATATAACTCCTCGATAGAGTACGAACCTCATCTCCCTCATATATTTTGGATCGAAATTGCACAGAGTTGATTCCAACCCCTCTTTGCATTTGACACTCTCCATAACAAGCCAGAACTCGTCCAACCTCCTCTTTTTGCTCTTTTGAACGAGCAAGTGCATCCCAATACTTAGAGCGATTACGAATATAGAACTCTTCTTTCCATTTTCGAAAATCCATCCAATCCTTTACGTTAAGGGATTGAAAGTTTACGAGGGACTTTCTTTGACCCTTGAATAGATTCTGCGAATTCCCTAAAACAAAAGAATTTATCATGATCAGAGCAATGAGAAAAAGTAACTTCATACTTCTCTTATCGAGAGAGGCTCTCATCACCTACAATCATCTAAAAATATTAGTAAAAACAGGCATTTTTTGCACCTGCCCCACTGCCCAAACCTAGCTAAGCATGCTACGATAGCCGACAAAATGTTAATACAACCAAAAGGATCGACCAAATGAGTCAAGAATCAGGACAATTTTCATTCGTAGAAAGCGAGCACAAGGTTTTAAAGTTCTGGCAAGAAAACAAGATTTTTGAAAAGTCTCTTGAGAAAACGAAGGATAATGAACCATACATTTTCTATGATGGTCCTCCATTCGCAACCGGTCTTCCCCACCATGGTCACTTATTAGCCGGTACTCTAAAAGACATTGTTCCACGTTATTGGACGATGAAAGGTCGTTATGTTTCCAGAAGATTTGGTTGGGACACTCATGGTCTTCCAATTGAGCAGGAAATCAATAAGAAACTTGGAATGAGTGCTCATGATGCGCTCGAAAAGCTAGGCATCAAAGGTTATTCAGATGAATGTCGTTCAATCGTTATGACATATACTGAAGAATGGAGAAAAACTGTAAACCGTCTTGGTCGTTGGGTCGATTTTGATAACGACTATAAAACAATGGATGCAACTTTCATGGAATCATGTTGGTGGGTATTCAAAAGCCTTTGGGAAAAAGGTTATGTTTACGAAGGTACTAAAG
>CAWUIU010000419.1:0-3158 GCA_963922285.1 uncultured Oligoflexia bacterium
TCATAGTCTTAATAACACTGGAAATATTAAAATTCGTTGGTATGCAACTCATGGCGAACAAAATCATGCCAAGGCCATGACTGTCACAAATGAATCAACAAAGAAATATCAAATCATGACCGGTTCTACGAATTGGACAGGAAAGAACATGAACGATATCAACATGGAAGCAAACATATCAGTAGAAGGCTCTAAGAGATTGAATGATAAATTTAACAATCTCTTTGACCGACTTTGGAACAACCAAGACCCTGGTATTCTATACACCTGGAACTACTCTGCTTACGATATTGAAACAACGATGAAGTTAGTACTTGGATACCAAGTAATCAAGAAATGGAGTAAAAAGGATTATAAGTATAATGTTCTCGGACAAGCAGGAGAGATTATTAGTCGCTTCATGCAGGATTTTTCTCTACAAAATACCATAAGTATACTTTCAGTTAATCAGTTTAAAGACTGGGCAAATGATAAATTTGAAAAAGATCAAAGTGCTGTCTTAAGGGAAATCAGTTTAATCGTTGGCGAAAAGGAAGTTGAAAAACTTGATGAAAAAGAAAAAGAAAAGTGGATAAAAAAATATATGAAGAAATGGCAAAGAGGAGAAAAAAAGGGCTACGTAGCGTGGTAGCCCTTTAAATTTTTACCAATTTGTTTGTGAAATTTTATTAATTTCTTTAAATAAGTTTGATCGTGTTACGACCCCCTGTAAATAACCATCACCGTCCACAACTGGATAAAGTTGAAAGTTATTCTTTATAAAAAGCTCAGTCATATAAAGAAGGCGCTCATTCAAATCTATCGTCATAACAGTCTGTGACATATACTTTTCAACACTCGCCTCTTCGCTATTATAATATTTCAGATCTAATAAAAATTTTAAACAATCCTTTTGAGAAATGACACCTAGCAAACGGCCTTCGCTATTAACAACTGGTGCACCACTAACGTCATGCTTTGAAATTAACTTAGCTGCCTTAGTTATTTTCATATCAGAAGTTAAGGTTAAAAACTTCTTTTCCATAATATCTGATGCGGACTTATCAAATGCTTCATCGACTTGATTCACTGGCTTTCTTAATGGCTGGTTATAACTAACCATAGATACCTCCTCTCTAAATGATCATATTTTACAGCAAAATAGACTTCTCTGTTTATAGGATAGTATAAATCTTAGCTCTGTCTTAATACTCTAGTTATTTTCGGCTTTTGCTGATTTGTATAACAAAAAAATGAGGCACTTTACTGACGAAATCAGTTTTCTTTGATACTGTAATGAAATGAAAACTCTCTATATATTATTCATCTTTATCTCATTCTCAACTTTCTCTAGTACAAAATACTTTCAGGTTAACAATGAGCATTCACACATAAAATTCTCAATTCGTTATATGAACGTTAGTGATGTTGAAGGACGCTTTAAAAACTTTGAAATATTTTATGAAGAAAATGAAAATCGTGTCGAAAATATTAGAGGTAGAATTCTTGTAGGCTCAATTGACACAGATGACAAGAAGAGAGATTCTCACCTATTAACAAAGGATTTTTTTGATGAGAAAAAATATCCTATTATTGAATTCAAATCAAAACAAAAATTAGCTAAGATAAAAAATGAACAAGATTTAAATTTTGAAATAACAGTTAAAAATGTAACAAAAAATTTATCAGCAAAAGTATCTTATCTTGGAAAAAGGAAAGATCCATTCTCTAATAAAGAAGGTGATTATTTCTCAGTGAAGTTCCCTATTAATCGTAAGGAATTTGATATCCGTTGGAACAAAGTATTAGATAATGGCTCTCTTCTTTTATCTGACAATGTTAACTTGAATATATCAATTGAATCCTATCAAGTTGGCCAAAGACCTGCTTATTCAAGATTCTTTACCCCTCGGACAAAGAATAACGGTTTAAAAAAAACGGCAAAAAAAAAAGAATTAACAAAGAGAATCGCTCCTATTGAAGGATCAATTGATTCTTCAAAGAGACCAAGCTTCAAATTAAAAACCATTATTATAACGTTCATATCCGGCTTCACCCTATTCCTAGGGCTGATAGCCATTAGTTACTATGGGCAAAAACATATTAGTCATTTTTTAGAAAATAAAGGATTTGAAGACAGAACAGTTTTTGTCATAACAAATACAATCATAATGATACTCATTACTATTCTAGCAATTTACACAGCTCCATTTATGGGCTTTGGCCCCAACCCATTAGAATCACTATTTTAATACTCTCTTTATCATTATATTTATTTCATGATTTCGTTAGCCTATTGTCGAAGTCTACTCTTTTTGCATAACATCTACTTGATCTATAAATTGCGAGGGATCTATGAAATCAACTCTAATCATTACAAGCCTACTCCTACTAGTATCATGCAACTTTCATACGGTTGAAGAAGGTATTCTCTACCGTTCAGCACAACCTACTGCTAAGGCAATAGAAAAAGCTTATGACGAGTACGGGATAAAGACTATCATCAATCTAAGAGGGGAAAAAGATGATGACTGGTATCTAGAAGAAGAGCAGATTGCTAGAGAATTAGGAATTAAACTTGTTAATATAAAAATGAGAGCTTCTCGAATTCCACTGCCAAAAGACCTTGAGAAACTATTTGATGCTTTTGACAATGCGCCCAAACCAATTCTAATACACTGTCAGGCCGGGGCAGATCGAACAGGAGAAGCCTCTGCAATTTATGCAATGGAATATATGGGTAAATCTAAAGAAGAAGCACTGAAGATGTTAACTCCAAAGTACTTTCATTTTGAAAAGAGACATCCTGCAAAAAGATATTTTATTAAAAATTATGAAGGTCGCGACTGGGCAATTAATGAATATAACCCATGTGATGAAGGCTGGAATCATTTTCCACGCGAAGAGTTTTGTGAATAAAACTTTCTAATCAAGAAGACCCAACTATTCCTATTTTCTACCTTGGATCTGGTCTTAAAGGATCGATACGAGCTCCAGGTTTTTCGACAATCGTTGGGTTTTCAATTATGTAGGAGTCAGACTTATCTAACTCCTTAGTTGATACACTATAATTATATGGCCTAAGAGGTCCACGACAGTCAATCAAAGGATTATCACGAATAACTTTTACAACTTTATAATTATTTCTAAAGATTCCCATATCCTTAACGGTTATCTTG
>CAWUIU010000420.1:0-3156 GCA_963922285.1 uncultured Oligoflexia bacterium
TTTGTTCATTGTGAAGTGAGGCTACATTAAAGTTCATCGAAACAATAGCATTTGCACCAACTTCAAAGGCCTTTTCTTTTAATTTTAATATCAAAGAATCTTCATCAAAGTCGATAGTGTCTAAATTTGTTTCATCTTCTAAATTCTCTTTTTTAATAAGTTCTTTTGCCGTGATAAGACCAAAGTGAGTTCGGGTTTGAAATCCTTCAATTGCAGATGAGCTCGAACAGTGAATCGCCATAATTAATTCATTTCTTCGGCCTTCTTCTATCGTGTATTTGAACTCTTTATTTTGTTGAATGTTTTTAATTGAAACATGACCTTTGTTATCATCTAAGTAGATTTCACTAGAGTGAATGGTGTCAGCAAGTCCAAGTTGAATATTCTTACAGAAGTTTTTCATTTTTCCAGCAATATAAATTGCACTATATTCACTAATTTGAGGTATGAGGAGATGGTTAAGCTCTAACGATAGTCGTAGATTTTTTTCTTCAACAGTGTCTTTGCAAAGGCCAACTTCTCTTAGAAAAATTATAATATCTTCATGAAACTTATCCGGTAGACCACTTAGTAGAATAGAGAAGGCCGGTGAACCACCCATCTGAACCTTACCAAAAGTCATATTGTCGACAAAGTTAACAAGATCAGAAAGATCTTCACGATTCTCAGCAAGGGAAGCTTCAATTTCTGAGAGACTTTCTTGTGACTCTTTATTAAGATTTTCAACTAAGTCTTCAAGTTTTTCATTATCCGTTGTTTGCTCATCTTCTGTGAAGGCTTCATATGCATTATTACCTTCTTCATCAGATAAAAATTGTTCTTCGTCTATAATATCTTCTGAGTTATTTTCAATTTCATCTTCTATTTCTTCTTGATATGTCTCGGGATAGCTATCATCTTCTTCTGTTAGCTCATTACCTTCATCTCCCGAGAAAAAGTTTGAAGAGCTTTCATTTTCCTGCTCTTCTATGATGTCGTCAGAGGAGTAGTCGAAGTTTTCATCTTCCTCGAAACTGTCCTGATCAATCTCAAAATTATCCTGCTGATCTTCGTAGTTTAAGTTATCTTCATTTTTAATGTCATCATGTTCACTTGGTAGCTCTGGAAGTTCTTCTTCTAATTGGTCTATTTCCTCTTGAGTATCCTGTTCAATAGAGCTCAGCAAATCTGCTGTTGTAATATCAGCTAGATCATCTTCACTCGTAATAGGAAGACTTTGCATTGTCTCTTCTAAGAATTGAGCATCAATTTCAGGATCGTCTTCGTGTATGAATTCTTCTAGGTCTTCAATCCTAGTAAGATCACTTTTAGTGAGGTCGTTCTTGTTCGATTTAGATCCTGCCAATGACTACTCCTAAGCACCGTGACAATGTTTGAATTTCTTCCCTGAGCCACAAGGACAAGGATCATTCCTTCCAACCTTAACTTGGCCACGAGTCAATGGCTTCTTTGCTTCAGCTGCTTGCTCTTCTAGTCTTTGTTGTTCTTTGTAAGCATCAAGTTGTCTTTTAAGCTCTTCTTCTTGTTGTCTTCTAATTTCCTCAATTTCTTCTTGAGTATAGAGTTTAACTGTGAAAATATTTCGAATAACACTTTTCTTAACTTCTTGTCTCATGTTTTCGAATAAGCTAAAAGCTTCTCTCTTATATTCTGTAAGTGGATCCTTCTGTGCATATGCCTTAAGATTGATACCTTCTTTAACATGGTCCATTGATAGTAAGTGGTCTTTCCAGTGCTGATCAAAGGTAGAAAGTAAAATTTCTCTTAGTGCCATCTTTACTTGTTCTGGATCGTATTGGCTAAACTTTGAGTCTACGAGTTCTTTTGCTACATCTGCAAAATATCTTTCAATTTCACCATCATATTTATTAGAACACTCGACAGCACTAACTTCTAGTTCTGCATTAAAAGTCGTTGTAAAACTGTTTTGTAGATCTTTCCATGGCCATTGATCGAGCGGAACCTTTTTTACTGGTCGATTTGACTCTACAACAAAATCAGCTACATCTTCGATCATTTCTTTCACGAAACCAAGGTTGTCATTGTCAGAAATGATGTCTCTTCTAATTCTATAGATAACTCGTCTTTGTTCATTCATTACATTATCAAATTCGAGTAAATGTTTTCTAATTTCAAAGTTATGTGTTTCAACTTTCTTTTGAGCCTTTGCAATGGCGTTAGTGATCATTTTGTGCTCAATTGGTTCATCTTCCTCCATACCAAGTGTAGACATTACCTTGGAGATTCGATCACTACCAAAAATTCTCATAAGATCATCTTCTAATGATAAGAAGAACTTTGATCTACCTGGGTCTCCTTGTCGACCAGAACGACCTCTTAACTGATTGTCAATACGTCTAGATTCATGTCTCTCTGTACACAGAATATAAAGCCCCCCAAGATCTTTTACTTCTTGAGTAATTTTAATGTCAGTACCACGTCCTGCCATATTGGTAGCAATTGTGATCGCACCTTTTTGGCCAGCATTTTTAATAACGTCAGCTTCTTTTCCGTGTTGTTTTGCGTTGAGAACATTATGTGGAATACCTTCTTTTTTTAGATACTCACTAATTTCAACTGAACTTTCAACTGCAATTGTACCTATAAGCATAGGTTGCCCTTTTGCATGGAGCTCTTTAATTAGTTTTAGGACAGCTCTCATTTTCGCAGCTTTATTTTTGTAGATAACATCTGGCTCATCCACTCTGGCAATAGGTAGGTTTGTTGGAATAACGACAACTTCAAGATTGTAAATCTTTCCAAATTCTTCTGCTTCTGTGTCCGCTGTACCTGTCATACCGGCAAGCTTTCCATACATTTTGAAAAAGTTCTGGAATGTTATTGAAGCAAGTGTCTGGTTTTCAGACTTAATTTCAACACCTTCTTTTGCTTCAATTGACTGGTGTAGGCCATCAGACCATCTTGAACCAGTTTTTAAACGACCTGTGAACTCATCAACAATGATGACTTCTCCGTCTTTTAGAATATAGTCAACATCATTTTTAAAGAGGTGGTGTGCTCTTAGAGCTTGATTAAGATGGTGAAGCAGGTCAGAGTTCGCTACATCATATAGGTTTTCAACTTTTAGAACTTCTTGTACTTCTAAAATTCCATCTTCAGTAAAAATAGCAGATTTCGACTTCTCATCAATGGTAA
>CAWUIU010000421.1:0-3153 GCA_963922285.1 uncultured Oligoflexia bacterium
TTGAGAATGGGAATCTAGTAATGATTGAATCGGTTTTAAGATATTGAAAACAGCTGATTTTTGAGAGCTATTTAAACTCACATTGAAAAAACGAACTTGATTTATAATTTCTATATTGCTCTGTGGGGAAATCATTCTCCTCTCCTTTTAAAGTTAAAACTGTAAAGAGAGCATCCACAAAACAAAAATATACCTAGCCTCTCTTTACGATTAAAGGGGTTCACCCTATAACAAATATTAAAAAATTAAGTATTTAGATTTGATTTTTAATTTAAATCTTTATTCCTCCACTAAAAAAAATTGTCTTCATAAAAAATTTAATATCAATTAAATTTTTGTCAAGTGTATCAAAATATTTTTTCCTATTTTAATAACTTTGTGATTTTCACGATTATTGTTCTTACTCTCAAATTTTTCTAGTCTATTTTATCCACAAGTGATTAATAGTATTGATGAGAGTTTTTTCTAGCAAGATTCTTTTGTGGGCACCAAAATGACTCTGTTCTTCCCCCAACTTCTCGTACATAAGCAATAAGACCATTAAAATATCTAAAAAAAGGCAGGTACAATTTACATATATATAATTGGCGCAGTAATAACCATCAAAAGATCTTTAAGATATGATTGATAATTTGAAGGCTCTAAAACTTTTTCTTTTAATCTCATATAAATCTCCTTCAACATAAAGCAAAAGCATGTAGGGCAAAAAACCTACATGCTTCCAGATTCTATTCATGATTTAATAGATTTCCCCAATCATCACTATCGCCATTTGTGATATTTATTTTTTGAGGCTTTGCTTTCTCTACTTTAGGAAGGGCAACGTATAATACGCCATCCACAACTTTAGCCTGTATTCTCTCTTTATCAACAAGCTGTGGAATGGTAATCTTTCTTCTAATTTCACTTTCTTTTCCATCTTCCTCAAATAGAGACTTCTTTTTCGCAATTATCATTAATTCATTATCTTCTATCTGAGCATCTAGATTAGACGTATTAACTCCTGGCATATCTAGACTTAGCAAATATGCTTTGTCTGTTTCCTTTAAGCTGAAATTATTAGTAGAAGAGTCTCCATACCAGATGTCTTCCATCCCCTCAATTACGTCTTTCAAGTCTCTATCGAAACCCCAAAATGAAGGTTTCAGAGTCATACTTCTAACTGGAAATACTGTAGTTCTTAACATAAATCCTCCTTTATTGTGTTTCCGAGACAGCAGATGCTATCTGGCTAGTTACAATTAAGTTAGTTTCATTTGGATTTCAGTCAAGGGCCAGAATATGAAAAATTTATTTTTTACGAAAAATTGACAAAAAATTTGATTACCAATATTGACAAAAATTTAGCTGATATTATTATTTAATTGATGGATTTAATGCCATCTTTTATCGATGATTTAGGTAGTACTCACTTAGATTATTGTTAAAGGAAGTGCCAAAGATTCAAGAGCCACCTTTCTAATCTAAAGAATACAACCTAATACATTTAATTTTGAGCGATCTCATTGAGGTATCGCGTGATTTGTTTTTCAAGGAGGTTTTATGAAATTTATTTCAGAACACTTTGACAATCATTTCCACGAAGGTTTCAAAATTAAAGAAATTGGAATACGGTTGTCAAAAAAGCAATGGAGCTATCTAAGGATGCGCTTACAAGTTTTAGTGCCTAAAACTCCATCCTGCTCATTTACGACTCTGACGCTTAGTAAATTTGATCACAACATTATTGGTCAGATCGAAACTAGTGGACTTGGTCAAAATTTTACATCTACCGCTCAAGGACAAAACCCAGAAGAGGTCTTTAAAGAACTTGAAAAGGATATGAATGATCAACTCTTGAGCTGGAAAAAAGGTCGTTTCTTAAACAGATTTCAAAACGTTGACTTTTCATTAAAAGAGGAGGTAATTGTATGAAATTTGAAAACTACCTACAACACTATCTAAACAACAATCTAAAAAAAGTGTCTGGTTTCTTAAATCCTATTAAATGGGATTCTAACGGTAAAGCGATCAGCTTCTCTATTTATACAAGTAATGATGAAGATATCATTATTACAGGTAATTTTAGCCTTGAGAAAATGCGTTTACTTCTGAGTAAACTAGTGGAGGCTAAAGGCTACATAGAGGTAAATAAAGATGGTGAGAAGTCATTAAATTTAAAAAGTATAAGAGAAATTCAATCTCCACACACACCAATAATGATTTCAAAGCCTAGCTATTTCTCAGAAGAGTTTTGCCTCAATTTGCCTAGAAACTATAGTCATCTAAATACTGGGGTAGCTTTTAATAGCTATCAGCTTGCATCGTAAAGGAGAGACAATGAATAAAAAATTTGTGGTTAATTCTGAGCCAATTCAAAGAGTGAAAGATTATATTCAAACTATCCTTCCAGAAAGTAAGGCTATTAATGTTAAAATTGATAGACTTCCTACAAAGGGATTTAGAACAAGGGTTGTAGTAAATCTACCTGAGAAACAACTTGTGGCCAGCAAGATTGCTGATACATATCTTTACTCGTTAGAAAAAGCTCAAAGAGCTATCATTAAACAGGGAGAAAAAGATAAAAATAGATGGAAAAAACGACATCGCTCCACTTTCGATACTTTAAATCTAGCAGCTTAGTGATAGGCCCTTGAATAAGGGCCTATTTTTATCATGCTAAAAGCTCTCTAAAATTTGCTTAATAGTCCTTAATTTCGACTTATCTAGTCTCTTAAGAATTTCAACACATTCATAAAATAAATTCTCTGGTAAAGGTATTTTATTAGATACAAGACTCATAAAATATTCGTACTCAGCCCCATAAGAATTTAATAGCTGTAAGATTAAATCAGGCTTAAGGTCACATCTTTATAAAGATATAAGCTTACTCTTTACTTAAACATATCAACTAGAGCGAGCTCAAGAGCATCAGTTCCTTTTGGAACCCGTGCATCAGGAGCTAGACCAATCTTATCGATATTTCTTCCATCAATATAGCCATTATATTTAGACGCTAGAACTACTGATATTTTTGAATGAGTAAGAATCAATTTTGCGACATTACCAAAGTGATACTTCCCAGCTGTGTTCTCTCCATATACTTTAGCATTTGGATGTTTTGCAAGAGCTTCTAGAGTACTCTCTCCACTAGAACCGCATTTTCTATCAGCT
>CAWUIU010000422.1:0-3139 GCA_963922285.1 uncultured Oligoflexia bacterium
ACGTGTGCTCTTCCGATCTTGATAGTAATTATCAATATCAGGATATTCTTCTTTATCTACTTTAATATTTATAAAGTTTTCATTCAAAAAATTTGCTGTCTCTTGGTCACTAAAAGACTCATTGGCCATTACGTGGCACCAGTGACATGAAGAGTAGCCGATACTTAAAAAGATAGGCTTGTTCTCATCTTTTGACTTTTGTAGAGCTTCTGGTCCCCACGGGTACCAATGAACAGGATTACTTTCATGTTGCTTAAGATATTTCGAATTCTCATCTTTTAATTTATTAAAACCTAATTGTTGCATTTTCTCTCCATTGGAATGGCTTATCAAACAATCTGATATTATACGCATCTTTAATAGTTTATGGAAATGGCTTATCGGGAAAAACTGTGATGCGCTGCAGTAATTTGTTTCATTTTTGGTAAATTTTTACAATTTTAGTCAAGTTTGGACAAATATTACTAGACTTCTCTTTATACATAGAGTTTAAAAGGCCCATGAAAATTGAAGCCTATGAATATCATGATGCATCATATATGCAACGTGCGATTAGATCGCTTAAGACGACGCTCACATACTTGTGCGTGTCGATGATATTTTTTCAACTTTTCTTTGGCGTATATGAAATTGTTTCTGAAAACGTTTTTCAAAAAAGAGAAGTTTACGGTCCTTATCCAGTTTCTTTTGAAACTCCTAACAGTTTTGATTTTGAATCTTTTAATTTTAAAAAGACTCGCTCTTTTTTAGGTCGAGTTAACCTACGTTATCTGTCTGCTATCGAAAAAGAGACTCTCATCGATTCTCTTGTCCTTGAGATTCCTAAAAAGCTGCGCCATTCAGCTAAAGAATATATGAGACCTGCTTTCCGTTATAGCGAAAGCTTTAATGTTGATCCCCTTTGGATTTTATCAGTTTTATGGACAGAAAGCCATTTTAAGCCACTAGCAACTAGTCATGTTAAAGCAACCGGTCTTATGCAGATTATGCCTATGACTGGTGTCTATCTAAATGAACTTTTGAAGAGACCTAGTGAGAAGAAGCTGGTTTTAGAGATGTTAAAAGACCCTGAAACTAATATCGAACTTGGAGCTTTTTACTTAATGCGACTTTATAAAAGATTTAAATCACATCGTTATGCAACTGTCGCTTACAATATGGGGCCTCGCTTTGTGAGTCGAAGAATTAAGACTGGTGGACAAATTGGTGTTAAGAACGATTATTATTCAAAAGTAAAAAAACGTTATAACTTTTTAAAAAGAGCGATCATAAAATTACAAAAGCAGTCACGTTTGGAAGCCGTTAGTAGCTATATTTGGAAGCGGCAGTATAAAGTAAATTTATCTCATTATATTGGTTCAGATATTCAATTACGACCATTGCCGAAAATAGCACAGCGTTAAATTCTTAAAATTACCAAATCTTTCTTTATTTTTTCACGAGGCGTCTAGTCAGACGAGCGATACATTTGATAAATTTGTCCATTCATAAATTTTAAAGGACGAAGAATGACACAGACCACTGTAATCGCCATTGATGGACCAAGCGGAAGTGGTAAATCGACTATTGCTAAAACTTTAGCAAGTGAGCTAGGGATTCTTTATATTGATACAGGGGCTATGTTTCGAGCTCTTGCTTTTCATGCCCATAATGCTGGTATCGATCTACACGATGAGCAGGCCGTAACAAAGAGTCTTGAAAATATTAAAATAGAATATCAAACTGAAGATAATGCACTCATTAAAATAAATGGTATCGACTTATCAAAAAAAATAAGAGAGCACCATGTCTCTAAATTAGCATCAATTATTTCACAAATCCCATCTGTTAGAACGTTTCTTTTAGATTTCCAACGTAATCTCGCAAACAGTAAAGTTTGTGTTATGGAAGGTCGAGATATCGGAACAGTGGTATTTCCAAATGCTTTTTTGAAATTCTTTATCACTGCTTCTATTGAAGTCAGGGCAAAAAGAAGGCTCGATCAACTACATAAGAATGGAAGTAGTGATGTTGAGATGGAACAACTTATGAAAGATGTCGCTAAGAGAGATCAAAAAGATGCTTCTCGTGAAGTAGCACCTTTAAAGGAAGCGCAAGACTCTATTCTTGTCGATACGAGTGAAATGGACATTAATCAAGTCATTGCTCTTTTAGCTGAAAAAGTTCAAAATAAATCGAGTGAATTAGGTCTTAACTTAGGTAATAGCTAGTGAAGTTTCTTATCAACCGATCAGATGCAATCGGCGATAATATCTTAACCATGCCCATGGCAGAAGCGATAAAAGCAATGTATCCAGATGCTCAAGTCGCCGTACTAACTTCTTTTATTTGTCGTGATATTTATAAAGACCACCCTTTTGTTGATAAAGTCTTCTATATTAATAAAAAAGATACTTATTTTAGAAAAGTGAAAAAATGCTTTCAGATTTTTGATGAATTTAAGCCAGACCATTATTTCTATGTTGGAGGTACTCAGACTCCAAACTTTGTTGCATGGTTAAGAGGTGTAAAGTTTAGAGGCGGACTTCAATCTCGTCTTGGTACATTTTTCACTCTCAACCAAGGAATACGCCAAAAGAGGTCTCAAGTATCTGAACATGAGGTCTATTATAATATTGAGCTTCTTAACAAATTAAAAGATTATGACAAGATAAAGAATAGAGGTTTTATTCCGAGAATCACTCTTCCTTCAGACGATGGAGCTAGTGAGGAGTTTAAAAGTGAATTATCAGCTAAAGGGATTGATCCTTCAAGGCCCTATCTCGTAATTCATCCTGGAATGACTGGACACACACTTAATTGGCGTAGTGAGAACTATGCAGAGTTTATTCAAAGAATTGAATTCCTCTATCCTGATCAGTTTAATTTTGTTATTTCATATACACCTTCTGATAATCGTTATGTTGAAGGTGTAAAAAGAAAGCTCAAGGACTATTTAAAATTACAAGATAAGGTTTACTTCTTTGATGGTTCAAAGAAGGGACTTGCAAATTATATAAAAGTACTTTCTCGCGCTATTGCATTTGTTGGCCCAAGTACCGGGACAACGCATATAGCATCTGTCATTGGTGTTCCTGTTATCGGAATCTATTCACCAATAAAAGTTCAATCGGCGCTTAGATGGGCACCCAAGGGTGAG
>CAWUIU010000423.1:0-3138 GCA_963922285.1 uncultured Oligoflexia bacterium
CTGGACAGACGGTACTGTTAACGCTTATGCAAGACAGTCTGGCAATAACTGGTACGTAGCAATGTTTGGTGGTCTAGCAAGACATGAAACAATTACAAAAGATGGTTTTGCAACTGTTGTTTGTCACGAAATTGGTCACCATATCGGTGGTGCTCCGAAAAAAGCTAGCTGGTGGTCATCTTCATGGGCATCTAATGAAGGACAAGCTGATTACTTTGGAACTGCAAAATGCTTAAGAAAGTACATGGAAGCTGATGACAATATCGCAATCATGAACGAACAAGAAATCCCAGAGCACGCAGTAAACAAGTGTACTGGAATCTTCAACACTAAAGAAGATGAAGACAGCGAAGCAACTGCTATGTGTAAAAGAGGAGCAATGGCCGGTATGTCACTAGCAAATCTTTTTAGAGCTCTAAGAAACCTTACAACAGAACTTAAGTTTGATACTCCAGATGCTAACGTTGTTACGAGAACAAATGACAACCATCCAGCGCCACAATGTCGTCTTGATACTTATTTTCAAGGTGCACTTTGTGAGATCGATGCTTACACTGACGTATCACAAAGGGATGCTACAGTTGGAACTTGTAACAGAGTTGATAGCTACGAAGATGGGATAAGACCACTATGCTGGTACAAGCCTAGCGCAAGCCTTTAATCTAATACATACATATTAAAGAATTAAGCCCTCTAGAAATAGAGGGTTTTTTTACATCTTAAGCGCCCAAAAAGCCTCTGCTTTAAGATAGTTTAAAACTAAATTCATTGCAGAAAACTCTGAACCAATATCACCATTAAGATCCTCAATTATTTGTAAATAATAATTAAGTAATTGAAAATCACTATCAAGGGAGTCTGACAACTCCTTTAACAAATTCGCAGCTTGTGCAAACTCATTTGAGTTCTGTCCTGCGATAGCATAACTCTTACTAACCTCAATTAAATTCAACTTCAGTCGATCAACAAGATGACGTGAAGCCGATGAGAAAACTTCAAAGTTATTAATAGCAAACTCTTTAACTTCTTTTATCTTTGTAGCATGAGAATAAAACTTTTCAACTTTATCAAAATCGTAACCCCAAGATACTTGCTTTACAGAAACACCTTGGCAAACAATTCTCTTAGCATCATCTGCGATATTATATGTTTTTATTGTACTAGTCCCCTTTACATTAACAATTCCATTAGCTGCCTTGCATTTATAAACACAGCTAAACCGAGTGGTTTTTGGGTATGTCGAACTAAAGTCACTACTTAAATAGCGTTTACTAGCAGGATCAGCTATACACTCACCTTTATTGAGAGCAGCATAAGAATTTAAACCAATGCAAAACAATAAAATATATTTCATAAGAACCTACAAAAATTAATGATGCATTTTACCTAATTCAAGAGCGCACGTCATTAATCCGAGTAAAGTTTTCTTACAAAAAAGGGAGCATCAATATGCTCCCTTCTGTTATGTTTGGATCCCCAAATGAGGCTTCCCACAATATAAATTTAATAACTTACATTTATTTAATAAGACCGATTTCTCTCAATCTCTGCTGTAAGAAGTCACCTGCTAGGATGTCCTCATACTTCTTTCCACTGCCTTCACAACTTGGTAGACAAGCAAGACTAGCATTTGAATGAGGGTGAACAAAGAATGGCATTGAGTATCTTTCACTTCCATCATTGTCCGGGTTAATAACTCGATGGATTGTCGCTGGTAAAACACCATTTGTTAATCTCTCCATCATATCTCCAGTATCAACCACTAACTGTCCTGGTTTTGAATCAACATCTAACCAAGTATCATCTCGATCAAGAAGTTGAAGACCTGATGCTGTCGCTCCCACCAACATTGTAATAAGATTAATATCACCATGAGCAGCTGCTCTAATTGAGTTTTGTGTGTCTTGACCTTTTGTTGGTGGATAGTGAATTGTTCTTAGAATCGAATTACCATCAGTGATCATATCCTTAAAAAAGTTCTGTGGCACATCTAAACCTCTTCCAATTGCTTCAAGGAGAACTTCTGAAGTTTTGTCCATTGATGTATAAAGCTCAGTAAAAGCCTTCTTAAAGTTAGCAATCTCAGCTGGCCATACGTTATCAGGATAAACTCCATTATAAGGAGAATCCGCTGTTAACGTTCTACCAACGTGCCAGAATTCTTTTAAGTCTGGATGTGGATTATCTTTAGCATGTTCAGTACCAAATGGAGTGTATCCACGTTGACCACCATTTTCACCACGATACTCATTATTCATATCAACTGGAAGAGCAAAGAATTCTTTAACCATATCGTAAGCATCATCAACTTTAGCTTGCTCAACTGTATGATCAGTTAATACGATAAAACCATACTCTTTAAGTCCCATCATAATATCATCAACGAACTTGACCTGATCTTGGTTTGAGCCATTTACATAACTTAATAGACTTAGCTCTGGTACTTTTCTTAATGTCTCAGACATTACTTCCTCCAATTAATTTTAATTGTGATAAAGATAAAGTGAGCTAAAAGTTAAGTCAAACTGATGATAAGCATTACATAACACTAATAGGCAACAAAAACTGTGTAAATACAGTTAGTTAGAAAACAAATACGGTATATTTGGATACAAACTATCTAATTTTTAAAGATCGCTGAGCCAACTCTTATAATATCAGCACCTGCTTTTAAGGCGAGGTCATAATCACCACTCATACCCATCGATAGCTTCCCTGAAGGGAAATTTGAGTCTCTTATGCTTTTTAATTTTGTGAAGCTCTCACTTACAGTTCGATCTCCAGCAGAATTTCTATTTTCTGCCATGGTCATAAGTCCACATAAGTCTAGAGAAGTAACATCATTAAGAACTTGAAGTAATTCATTATTGATTTTTACGAAGCCGTCTTTATGTTCTTCGTCTGAACAGTTAACTTGTAAACAGATCGCTAAAGGTTCATTTAAGAGAGAAGCTTCTTTATCAAAAAGTTTTAAATGCTTTAGATTACTAATTGAATGCACAAGGGCCAAGTTCTTTACTGAGACAATTCGTTTTATCTTATTAGACTGTACTCTGCCAATAAAGTGCCAACGTATTTCATCGAGACCTTTTTCAATTGCTAAGCTCGATTTTTTTTCTAAATCTTCTATACGATTTT
>CAWUIU010000424.1:0-3131 GCA_963922285.1 uncultured Oligoflexia bacterium
TCTCGTGTGCTATTTGTAAAGAGTCTGAATGGAAAAGCTCTGAAAACTTCTTAAGACTTTCCCTCGCTTCATTTTTTCAAGATGTTTCACTTAAAAATGATGAAGATGCAAAAATCGAATTTATGCGCCAATTAGATGGACTCCCCTCTTCACACAAGAAGACAGTACTTGCCCACCCCCAAGATTCTACAAAAATCCTAGAAAAAGTTAATGGACTCCCCATAGGAATTGATCAAATAATATTAAAGCATCATGAAAGATATGACGGCAGTGGTTTTCCAAGAGGACTAGATTACTCTAGACTAGATCCTTTATCGACAATTTTTAATGTATCATGTGAGCTTTCATACACCTTATTTGAATTAGGATATTCAAGAGATACAATTATAGAGTCAATTAAAGACATGGAGCAAAAGTATACAAAAGGACAATTTCCTAAAGTGATAAAGTCCATGAAAATTGCTTTCGAAGTCCCTCTAATTGATTATGACAAAAGTGAAAAAGGTCTACTTTGAAAAGAATTGCTTTCCTCTCATCGATCAATAAAGAAAAGGTCTTCGGTGGAGCATTTCTTAGAATTAGCTCAATTAAAGAAATATATAGAAAGTTAGGGCTTCAATTTGATGAATTTTACTTAAACGATGGCAAAGACACTAATAACACGCTTAGATATTTAAGTGCAGTAAAATATTCGAAAAAAACGTTTATCTTGTTCAAAGAATATGAGCTAGATTTATCAAAATACGATGTGGTACACTTTGATAATTTAAAATTCTTCTCGTGGAAAACGTACTTAAAAAATGATGTTCAAATTATATATAACGCTCACAATCTCGAATTCGAGAATTTCTTTGATCGAAGAACAAACTTTTTTTCGAATAATTTAAAAAGATATGAACTAAATCAAATAAAAAAATCTGCATTGTCATTTGTCTGTAGTAAAAGAGAAAAGGAGATTTTAACGAGAGAAGACAAATCAGTAGCAGACAAAATACATGTCATTCCAAATCTCATTGATGGAAAGAAATATTCAAGCTCACAATGTAAAAACATTATTTTATTCGTTGGTACTTTAGATTACTATCCTAATCTTAATGCTGTAAAGTTTCTCACATCAGATTTTTCTCAAGAAGTTACTGAACAAACTCTAAATGATTTCGAATTTATCATTGCAGGTAGCAATGCGACTAAAGATATTCGTGACATGATTCAAAAAAGTATTTTTTCATTGGTTGAAAATCCATCAAATGAAGAGATGTTAAAACTACTTTCAAAAACTTATGTCAATCTTGTCCCTCTTCAGCATGGGAGTGGAACAAGACTAAAGATATCAGAAGGAATAATTAGTCGAAACATAATCCTTTCAACACCTCTTGGGAGAGAGGGAATTTCCTCTGAAAATATCTATGAAAGTTCTTTAGCAGACTTCTCTTCAAAATTACAAAAAATAATAACTAATCAAATACAATTCAAGCAAGAAGATCAAAAAGACTTTTTACAAAATAATGAAATCGAATCCTGGTGTAAAAGTAATAAAGAAATCCTAAGCGCCATTGTAAATAAAATTGGGAGTTAAAAACTTGAAAGTAAATCTAGCCATATATGTTCACGAGTTAATTCCTCAAGTTGGTCACAGTAGAGCTATGATTGAGGCTCTAAACAATATTCCTACCTCCAAGATCGAAAAGCTTTATGTCATCTCATATGAGTGCGCTGACCCACATGAAATTTTACGATCAGCTCCAGAGAAAGTTGTCTTCCTAAAAGTTCCTTCAATATTTAAGAAGCCATTTTTACTTAAAATGTTGACTTTTTATTGGTTTTCATGGATTTATTCAAAAACAAAGCTACCAACAAATACAAAGAGAATAAGTATTGGCACAGCAGCTGTTAATGTAGACTACGTAAATATACAATTCGTACAAGAAGAATGGTCCCATTTTTATTTCAAAGAAATAAAAATGAACTGTATAAAAAAGTTATACAAAAAACTTCTCTTTTCATTCTTTATCATATTTGAAAAATACCTTTATCAGTTTAATACCAAAACTAAGTTTTCTGTTCTTTCACAATTCGAACTAGACTATCTAAGAGAAAAATTTAAAGTTGACGACAAAAGGATGATCCTTAATTACTCTGGAGTTAATTTAGATCAATTCTCTCCTGTAAAAGACTCGAAACAAGAAGTCGTAAATGACTTAAGTCAAAACTTTCCTCAATTAAAAACATTAGACTTAAATAAGCCTATTCAAATGTTTGTAGGTGCTTTTGAAAGGAAAGGACTAAAGTTTGTTCTCGAGCAGCTCAAGGAACATCAACAACTTATTATCATTGGTCGTCCCGAGAGCAACTCACTTTTAAACATAAATCGACCAAATATATGTCACATTCCTTTCACTAGACAAATTCATAAATTCTATACACTAGCGGATTCATTCATCTTTCCAACGCTTTATGAACCATTTGGTCTAGTTATACTTGAGGCTGCAGCAATGGGTTTAGATGTTTACACAACAACCCATAAAGTTGGTGCTAGCGAATTACTAACGAATGGAAATGGGATTCATCTCTTTGACAATCCCAGAGATGTAAAAGTTGCTACAGATAAAATACTAACTTATGAGGAGAGAGTACAAAACTCAGAAAGTCGAAAAGTAACTTTTAACAATAACTCATGGGAACGATGTGGTGAAAAATTTCAGGAACTACTAGAGATTTAACTAATTCAAACTATTCCCTTAAATTAGTTTAACAATCTTTTTTGAAAATGTGAAAAGCTAAGGTTTTCGTCATGAAAAGTCTTCGCATTTCTTTGCAACATTTGAAAAAAGGAATCATCCTCTAATTTTTTTAGTGCAGATACAAAGTCTTCCTCACTTTCAACACCTATCACGATTGCATTATAATTATGTTGAGCGAGATATGTTACACCTGAGTCTATATTTGAAGCGATAACAGGTATTCCTTTTTGGAAAGCCTCAACAATAATCATTCCATATGCCTCAGCTTTATTTAGCGAAGGAACGACTAAGACATCACACCATTTAAGTAGTTCATCTTTTCGATCATCACAGACATGACCTAAAACTTCAGAGTTCTTTCCTGAAAGTGATTTTAGCTTTTTGTGAAGT
>CAWUIU010000425.1:0-3126 GCA_963922285.1 uncultured Oligoflexia bacterium
ATGATAATGCCTCCATCACCGGTAAGACATGTACCTGTTATAAAGCTAGCTTGCTCGCTTGCTAAGAAGAAGTAAGCATTTGCAATATCTTCGGTTTGGCCTAGTCGCTTTAAGGGAGTTTTTTCTTCCATGGCATCTATAACTTTTTGTGGCATTTTTTTAACCATTTCTGTCGCAATAAATCCAGGAGCAACTGAATTAACTCTGATTCCATACTTCCCAACTTCTTTTGCAAGTGTTTTTGTAAGTCCTATTACTCCTGCTTTTGTAGCAACGTAATTGCTTTGTCCAAAGTTTCCATAGTGTGCGACAACACTTGCGGCATTTAGTATTACTCCAGAGTTTTGCTCTTTCATTTGTGCAATTGCCAACTGAGATAGTTTCCAGACAGCTTTTAGGTTGACATCTATAACACTATCCCACATTTCTTCACTCATTTTTAGAATACTAGCGTCTCGCGTGATTCCAGCATTATTTATTAAAACATCAACACCATTTTTCATTTCCTGTGCAATGAGTTCGACACCTTCTTTAGAGGTAACATCAGTTTTAATGTATTTAATTCTCTCCATCTTTGAAAATTCAGTTTGGGAAATATCAACCATATCAAAAACGATAAGTTCAGCACCTTCTTGCCAAAACTTCTTTACTGTCGAAAAACCAATTCCTGCTGCTCCGCCAGTTATAAAAACTCTTTTATCTTTAAGCATATTATTCTCCTTTTAATAATGTGAATGTTGGTTGGTCCCACCTTAGAGCAAGCGCTGACCATGTATATCCTATGCCTGCACTCGCTAATACAACATGACTGCCTGGGGTCAGGTCATTTTCTGCTAACCCTAGACTTAAGACCTGATCAGGGGCACCAAAATGACCATAATCACTTAAGTAAATACTTTGATCTTGTCTGAGCTCAAGTTGATCTAATAAAATATCGTGAGCTGACTTTTTCATGTGAAGTAGTGCAAGATAGTCGATTGGTTTTGCAGGAAATGATTTTTTTGCAGTGTTTTTTATGACTTTTAAGAAATTATCGATAGATCGGTCGGCGAGTCTTTCTCTCATTCCATTAATATCTGGGCAGGTTAAGAAGTAATCCTCTTTATTTTGCGACCAGGGCATTTGTGTTCCACCGGCTTTGATAATGACATCCTTACTAAATGTTCCATCAGTTATGACTTCAGATTCAAACACAGGATTTACTTCTCCTCTTTCAAGTAAGATGGCAGATCCTCCATCACTTAAGTTGTAAAGAAATCGAGAAGAGTCATCTTGATAGTTAACGAGATGACTTGTCTTGTGTCCGCCACATAGAAGTACCCTGTTAATGTTGTTATTATTTTCCATCATCGATTTGGCTACTTTTATCGCAACTACATTTGATGAACACCTCGCCGATAGGTCAAATGCCCACGCTTTTTTGAGCTTTAATGCTTCTTGAACGAATATTCCCGCTGACCATACAGGATGATCTTTAAATTCAGATCCTGTCCAAATAATTAGATCAATCAAATTAGGATCAATGCCTTTAATGACTTCTCTTGCTGCATAAATTGCCATCGTACTAACCTGCGTTTGTACACTGGCTTTACACTTTTTTGTAATACCCATTTTTTCTCGGATGACATGCTCTGGTATTCCTGACTGCTGAGCAATTTCGCAAGACTTTTCATACTCATTTGGTATCCAGACTGCTGATTTTAGGAAAGAGATCATAGAGGGACTCCTTGGATAAACTGTGTTATTTTCTTTGATACTATTTGCGGCTTTTCTAAAAAGAATAGATGATCCGACTCGGGAATTAGACTTAAATGAGAGTTTTTGATTTTCTCATGTAAAACTTTTGAATTTCTAGGATCAACCATTCGGTCATTTTCACCAGTTAGTATATAAGTTGGTAGATCTATTTTTTCTAGTGGACGTGCTTGCTCAAGATATGATTCGACAGCATGTTTTTGCTTTAGAACTTCTGTAGAGGATGCTCTAAACGACTTTCGAAGATTCTTGATTAAATCAATTTTTGAGAGATCATAAACAGTCTGACTGACTACTTGTTCAGCGATCGCTTCATCACTCTTAGTATAAAGCTGGTGAATTTTTTTAGGATTAGTTTTTGTCATTGGGTAAAAGTCAGATCCACCAGAGGTTGTACAAAGAAGACTTAGACTCGAAACTCTTTTTGGGTAATTTAAAGCGAGTTCCATCGCTATCATTCCGCCCATGGAAATACCACAAACATGAAACTTTTCGTATTTTAGATAATCCATAAGATTCATACAGTCATTAGCAAGCTGCTGAATGTCATATGAATCGAGATCATTTGAGCTATTTCCCATTCCCCGGTTGTGGGCAAGTATCATTTGTCCAGGTAGCTCTAACCATTCAAAATTATAGTGATTACTCGCAAAACCAGAGATACAGAGTATTGGAAAGCCGTGACCTCTTTTTAGGTACGAGAGTATGTTTTGTTTAGATTTCATTATTAAATTTAGTATTAAGTTTAGATTTAAGTGTCAATCAATTTTATACAAATGTACAAAATAAATTGTACGAGCGTTTGATGTTGAGAATTTAGTATGCTACGTTGACTTATGGAAAGTCTGGAACTTTTGAATTCAGGAACATCGAAGGGCGATAGAAAGAAGCTTGAGATTCTTATCTCTACTATCGATTGTATCGCGAAGGTTGGTTATGAGAAGATCACTTACCAGCTTATCGCTGACAAGTTAGGAACGACTAGGGCCCACATTGCCTATCACTTTTCTTCAAAAGCTGAGATAATAAAGGCTTGTGTACATTTTATATTTTCGCATTATCAATCGATACTTTCTGAGAGTATGAATTTAGCCGTTAGTGATGAAAAGAAAAATAAACTGCAGTGTTATATTGAAGCACCTTTTGTATGGGCTGAAAGAAACCCTGAACAACTCTCTGTGATGATCCTGTTTTATTACTTATGCCTAGTTAATGAGGATTATAGAAAAATGCATTATCAAATGAGAGAGTCTGGAGTTGCTAGAATTATGCATATATTAGTTCATGACTATAAACTTGATCTCAAAGGCAGTGAAATCGAGGAGATGGCGAAAGGGATTCAGAACTTAGTTTCTGGAGCAATCATTGATG
>CAWUIU010000426.1:0-3124 GCA_963922285.1 uncultured Oligoflexia bacterium
AACAACTATGTAATCAATCTAATGATGTTCAGTACTCCTGTTCGATGAGTTGTGGTATTGAAAGCGATTCTCAATATGTACATACACCAATGAATGCATATAATTCGATCACATGTGATAGTGATCAGTGTGATGAGAATATTGTCGAATTATTTAAGCAATCTCTACGTCTTAAGAATCAAGCATATTGCGAAGGTTCATCTTCAAATACATTTAAGTTACCTTCTGGAACAATGGCACAAAATGCTGAATCAGATGAGTGTACTGTTTTTCAGCATGAAAATTACACAAGTGTAACTTGTCATAATCTTTGTAAGAGAAAGGTGAATTAGAGTTCTAGATATTTGATCTGCATCAAGGTCGAATTGTTTAACATGTGGTATATTTAAAGAATGGAAGCAAACGTTTGGCGCCTGACATTCTTTTTAGGTGGATTATTTCTCTTTTCTTTATTGGGTATCATTTTTAGATATCGGCAAATCGAAGGGAGAGTCACTCGTTATCGATGGCTTAATAATCTTGCACTTGTTTTCTTTAATTCTTTCTTTGTGAAGGGGATAGGATTTTTCTTAACCATCGGTTTTAGCTATTTGGCAATCAATAAAGTGGGATTATTCTATTCTCTTAATGTCCCACTCATCGCTAACATTATTATCTCAGTCATTATTTTAGACTTTGTTATTTATTGGCAACATGTTTTCTTTCATAAGGTGCCATTGTTGTGGCGTCTCCATCGAGTACATCACTCTGATATCGACTTTGATACGACGACGGCCTTACGGTTTCATCCGCTAGAGATTCTCCTCTCGATGATAATTAAACTTCTTTGTATGGCGGTTTTAGGAATACATCCATGGTCTTTATTAGTCTTCGAAATATTACTCAACTTCAGTGCCATGTTTAATCATTCTAATTTTACACTTCCACGTGTATTAGAGAAAGCAATCAAGCAGCTTATCGTCACTCCAGATATGCATCGAATTCATCACTCTGTTGAGAGATCTGAAACGAATTCAAATTATGGTTTCTTCTTGTCGCTTTGGGATCGTCTTTTTTCTACTTATACAGTACAGAGTAGGGTTGATTCTAGAGTTATGGAAATTGGTATTGAGAGGTTTAGAGAGTTAAAAGAGCAAAGGCTGGATAAACTCATTACCCAGCCATTTCGTGATTAAAGATTTTCTTTTGTAAGTTTAATGAGCTCTGCTACTTGAGCATCAGTGGCTTTTCCTAAAATTTTATAAATATTTTTACCACTCTTATCAAAGAGGAGAACATTTGAAGAGTCATCTTTTAGGCCCCATGCTTTCAGAACATGTTTATCCATATCTCTAACATATATTGTATCTGGGAACTCTTTTTGCTTATCTTCTAAAGCACTCTGAATAGCAAAGTTTGGCTTCCAGGTCGCTGCCATATTAATAATTGCCACGGATCCATATTTTGAAAGGTCAAATTTTTCTTTTTTTAGAGCATCTGAGACATGATTATTTAAATCCTTTTCATCAGGGTCTACATAGAAAAGAACATAGACCTTGTCTTTTAATTCCGCACTTGACCATGCCTCTCCTGTGACTCTCGCACCTTTGTCACCAGAAAGCGTTATCTCCTTAAGATTTTCAGCATGAATTGAAAATAATAATGTCATGGCCAATAGAATCTTATTCATATGGACTCCTTGTAATAGTTTTAATTTTTAAATGCGTTATTAAATAATTCTCTAATATTTTTGTGAAATATAGAATCGAAGTTTCTAATCTCTTTAACAATACCTTCACGAACTTCAATATTGTTATATGTTAGTCTTTCCATGACTTCTGCCGATTGATTATATTCGATAACATTTGGTATTTTCTTAGATACCATCTCTTTTAATTTTTGTGCTCGTTCTCTTTCTAATTCTAGGAAATTGTAGAGCTTATAATTATCATATTGTTTAGAGTCTTTTAGCTTTGATGTATAAGCAAGGTCTCCTTCATTTACGATGTCATCGAGAAGCTCTTCAAAACCTTTTAAGTCTTTTTTCTTATGTTGTGGGATTTTGATCTTTTTGCTCATGAGTTATTCCTGCTCTTTTTGTTTTCTTTAAGAGTAAGGGCAATTGTTTCAAGAAAATGACCTTCTTTTGCGAGAGATTTGATAATTTTTTGTGGATAAAGATTAGCTTTAAATTCTTCAATTCTAGTATCAATATCTTCATTTGTAATATGTGAGCAAAGAATTTGAACTTTCTCTAAGACTCTTTGCTCTTTCAAAGTTACTCTGGAGGATTCAATTTTAAAAAACTCTGGTAGATCATCGTAGTCTTTAAAGATAGGAAAAGTACTTTCAGTGTTGTGATATTCCGATAATAAATAAAATGGATAAGGAAAGTTCGGAGAGACAGATAGCTCTGCAAATACCTCTTCAAGTCTTTGTAAAACATTTTCAAAATCGAGAATCGTAAGACCTGTACAATCCAGATAAAATGGACTTTCTCCAACTTTAATCCTCTCTAAATGAGATTTTAACTGAGCTGGGTCACGGGTTGATACTTTTACTTCTTCTAAACCTGGAACTTTCATAATTACTAACATTAATTGTGATTCTTTATGTATTTATTGTATACTGATTATGTTAACTTTTATAGTCCAAGGATGGAAATGAATTTAAACTTTGTGGATATGCCAGACTCGTTTTGTCGGCTTCTTAAAGTTGATATGACATCATCGTCAGGTCATCATAAAGGATTACAAAATTATATTCTACGAGACTCTGCTCTAAAAGGGATTGTTAGTCGAATTCTCACGGAAGGTGGCAATTTTGATATTCACTCTCACTTAAAGAGCTTAGGCTGGTTTGGCATCCGCGATCGAATGCTCTCATTCTATGTTCACTATGCACTGACAAAAAAGCATGTGGAAAAAGCTAATTTGGACCTTGTTCAAGATATTATTAATCTTGAGAAAGAATTACGCTTTTCGACGGTCTCTGGATATTCGCGGTTACTACTTTATCTCTTTTACATTAAATTAGATTCTCTTGAAAATGGCTCAGGTAGCTTAGCAGACCATCCTCTTTATCCTTGTGAAAGAACAATTAGGATAATGAAGAAAACAAATAAGAGAACTGTGAATATAGATAT